>DATFMH010000155.1:0-14058 GCA_035267045.1 Balneolales bacterium | reverse complement strand
AGGCATCGAAAAACATATTCAGAACTTGAAAGAATCTCACGACGAGCGATGAATAATCAAAGAATTTCCCACAGAATTGAGGGCATTAAAATTACTAAGCCTGAAGCGGAGAGAATCCGTAAAGAAGTTCTTGAAGAATATGTCAAATCTACTGCTCTCTCAAAGTCTTAAACAGTTCGATCATAGGTTGGTAATTCTTATCTGCTGCAGACTGGACACAATAGATATATTCATCCATTCTATCTTTCTTGATTGGGTCAAAATTAAATGACTCAAATCCGTGTTTTAAAGCAATTAAATTGACCACTAGTCGTGCGGTACGCCCATTACCATCACGAAAAGGATGAATAAATAAAAATTCAGCATGTAAAGGGGCCAGAACCTGAATCAAATGCAATTCATCTGTGATTTCC
Source organism: Balneolales bacterium (assembly GCA_035267045.1). Classification (GTDB taxonomy): domain Bacteria; phylum Bacteroidota; class Rhodothermia; order Balneolales; family DATFMH01; genus DATFMH01. The sequence continues at coordinate 13,645 of DATFMH010000155.1, read as the reverse complement.
TCTGGGATTGTTTTTAAAAAATCTTTTTCAAAAGTTTTGATAGCCTCTGGTAGGAATTTTGCTGCCGGAAATAAGAAACCACCTTTAGACATATTAACCTGCCTGATCTTTCCTGCAAATTCATATAAATACCCCAAAGCTATTTTATGAATAGAAGAAATTAGCTGCCAATCGAATGATCTTATGCTATCAAGTTCTGACTCAAATTTTAACTCGGCCCTTAGAAATCCTCGGTATTCTTCTTTCTCAATTCTTTTCTTATCCTTAAGACCGAGTTTGTTGGGTAAAATTTCCCCTTCCCTATTTGGAGTATCATATTTCATAAGCAGAAGATACTTATAATATGGACGATCCGCAGTATAACAAGCGTTTCAATGGGACGTTTTTCGCTAAGCCTTTGCACGTTTCTGTTCGGATTTTTCATTTCGATTGCTAAATTATAAATCAAAAACGCCGCTTATGCGCAGGGTCGTTATCAACGACCGTGCAATTGTCGGCTGGGATGCCCTGCTGAAACAACAACGACAGTGGTGGAATAGCGGGAAAACGGACGTTAAGTATGAATTGATGGGCGAACCGGATTTCAGAATGCCCGCTCCTGGTCTAGTAATGGTTACATACTTTCTGACGTCACATCGCACTTTGTCCGGCGGACAGACAAGTGATTCGGGATATCGGCACTCTGGCAGAAGCGGCCTGAGGGCTGACGGATTATTTACGCTCACGAGTCGATGATGATCAAATAAGGAGCACTATACCTGGTCGCTGTGAGATGGCGCATAAAGGGCTGGAGGATGGTACCGGCCGGCAAATCCATTTTAATATTTGAATCTATTTCCGTTTTTAAGTACAATCATAATGTTCCATCTTTTAGATTGATTCCTGTTTGGCACGTGTCAACTTCCTATTCCACCATATATGAAAAAATTTACTTTAGTATTTATATTAACCGGTTTGCTCGTTTTTATGACGAATCGATCCGATGCTCAGAATACTCATTCCTATCTGTACAAAGTCGGTATGGTGGACAGTGTGCATTCAGACATTCTGAAGGAAACGAGAAAGATTTACGTACAGCTGCCTGATGACTACTACAAACAACCCAACCGTACGTATCCCGTTGCGTATATTTTGGACGGCGAAGTGCTGCTTCCCGCTGTTAGTAACGCACTTACATTTTATAGTGGTGGTTACGTGCCTGAGATGGTACTCATCGGGATTTCCGATCACATCCACCGGACGCGGGATTTGACTCCTACAGTCATCAAAACTAAATATGGGATGCCGTTCAACGGGCCCAGCGGAGGCGCCGGACAGTTTATACAGTTCCTGCAAAAGGAGCTCATCCCCTATGTCGACAAGACGTATCGGGTAACCGGCTACCGGACACTTATTGGTCACTCGTATGGTGGACTATTTACGATTTATACTTTGCTGACGAACTCCGATCTTTTTGCCAATTATCTCGCCATTGATCCGAGCCTGGATTGGGATCACCAAATTATACTTCGACAAGCGAAGCGGAAGATCCTGGAGCAGAAATTTACAGAAAAGTCTCTGTTTATATCATTGAACGGGCAGTTAGACATGCAAAACCCAGATATCACTATCCATAATGTGATGGAAGATACGACCGATTACACCCTGTTCGCCCGTTCCAATATTTCATTTCGGAATTTCCTGCGGCAGCATTCCAACAATGGTTTATTCTTCCGGTGGAAGTTCTACCCGGAGGAAATTCACGGAACCATCGCTTATCCGTCGATCCGGGACGGACTTGTTTCCTTGTTTAAATGGTTCCAGATGGAAAACACTAGTCTGTTTAATTCTCCTGATACTCCCAAAGAACTTCTATATAAGACGATCAAACAACGCGAGAGCAAACTGCGCCATCATTTTGGATACACGGTCCCTCCTTACCCGGAAGATCTGCTAAATATGCTGGGCTACATGAACCTACGCTGGCAGCATCCCGAAAAGTCAAAGATGTTTTTTAAGTTAGAGATCGCGTACTATCCGAAAAGCGCAGGTGCCTATGGTTCAATGGCCGATTTCTACGAATCTCAACATGATACAACCAATACGTTGAAGTACCTGGAAAAAGCATATCGATTAAACAGCAGCGCGTCAATCCGGGACAAGATTAATGCGCTTAAATCAGATATAAAGTAGCATTTTACTGCTTAAACGGGATTATTCACCAATAAACCTTGCTGTGATCAAGACAAAATTTCGCAGCTCTTTTTTGGCATCCTTAAAATTGAGGATAGGGTTATTTTTTACAAGTTCTCTTATTAACAGCATGGTATGCTTTGTTTCTTATGATATACCTGAAACATTCGGGTTAACATTATACATCACCTGCTGCCGTCAGCTGATCCAATACTGTTTATACGAATGATGAGTACAATCCCATGAATATCAGGGTAATAGTAAACTTTTTAATTTGGGATACTTATCATAAAACGTTTGGCTGAAGTACATGAGAGGTTGTACATCGAATTCAATGATATTTCCTGGTATCCGAATAACCCCTTATCTGAAAAAATAAATGTAATAATACTGGTTTATGAATCGGTATTATGCGGAATTTATCTACTGTGACTGATGAATAATACTGGTGAGAATCGTTGAATACCGGACTTGTTAGATGATCCATGAATATTATCAATCATTTAGCGTGGAATATTGTATTCCGCTTAATTATATGTTATACAAACCCACCCCGAATCCTGTACAATAAATTTATCTTGAAAATGTTAACATTATTGTTAACTTATCAGCAATGAGACAAATAACTTTCTATCGAACACAATCCGGAATATCCCCGGTTGAGAAATTTTTGGACTCCCTGGAACCTAAGTTAGCAAAAAAGGTTACCTGGACTCTTCGTCTTATTGAAGAAATGGATCAGGTTCCTGTACAATATTTTAAGAAATTGAAAAATACGGATGATATTTGGGAAGTCCGTACCCGGATAGGTTCCAACAGTATTCGGATTCTCGGATTTCTCGAAGATGATAAATTGGTGGTTTTAACCAATGGGTTTTATAAAAAATCACAGAAAACCCCTAAACACGAAATAGAATTGGCTCAACAACGAAAAACGGATTATCTGACTCGAAATGGAGGTTTAAAATGAGTGATCTTAAAGCCTATATAGCGAAACGAAAAAAAATCGATCCTGAGTTTGCCCAAGGATATGAAGAAGGATATTTACATTTTAAAATTGGTGCGTTATTAAAACAAGCCCGACAGGATGCCGGATTGACTCAGGAAGAAGTAGCCCGGCAAATGAATACCAAAAAAACAGCCGTTTCCCGCATTGAGAATCATGCTGAAGATATCAGGTTATCTACGCTGGAAAAGTATGCCAAAACGTTTGGAAAAACACTTCGTATTGAACTCATAGATTAAGGGTTTGTATAACCAGCGCATCAAGCGAACGTTTTTCGCTAAGCCTTTGCATCTTTCCGGTCGGATTTTACGTTTTGTCTGCTAAATTATATGTTAAAAACGCCCCTTATGCGCAGGGTCGGTTGTTATACCGTTGACCTTTATATGATGATTTATTGCGTTCAATTATTTGAAGAGAAATGTCATGAAGAAATTTATTCCATACGGTACTACTATATTGGTTTCAGTTTCTGTTATCTTTTTTTTGATAGCCCGGATAGATACAATTTGGTCCGAAAAGTTGATTGGTTACTTTTGGTATGATATGTTGCCTATTCATCAAGGTGAAATCTGGCGAATGCTGTTTGGCCCGTTTATTCACTTCGAGATAAGCCATTTTTTAGGAAACACTATTTTTCTGGCCTATTTTGGATATAAGGTCGAATTGAAATACGGACCTAAAATACTCCTTTTGGTTTTCTTTCTATCCAATATCATCGGGTTTGCACTTATATATCTTTTTTATGGCTATACGGGGGTATTTGGTATTTCAGGCAGTGTCTGTGGCTTATATGGATTTCTATTGCTGACGCTAGACAGAAAGAAAACACTATGGAAAAACATCAAATCTTATTGGGTATTTGTGCTTTATGCAGTGTTGCTTGTAATGCTGGCCATTGCTCCCGGCGGGCTGGACATGCTTCACCTATTTGGAATTGTTGTAGGGCTGATGTTAGGATTTACCGTCATACCTAAATACAAAATTAAAATACTGCGTTATTGTATCCCGATAATTACATTACTGGCTGTAATGGTTTTGGCATTTAACCCTTTTTCTACAGAATGGGATATCACATATAAGAATCATGATGCGTTTACCATAGTCGAGCCTAATACTTGCCATCCTTTGCCTGATAGTCTTGGACAAGAACTTACAAAGCATCAATCGATATTATTAAGCTTGGCAGGTTCTGATATTTATGTGATAAATGCTACTTCAGAACCCAAACAAGTCATCTTTATGGGTAAACAAAGTGCTCCGCAATATGCAGCCAGAATTGCACCGCATTCATTTAGTATGACAACCCTGAAAAGCAATATCATTCAATTTCGAACCAACTCTGGTAAGTGTGCTGAGATCATCATTCCTGATAAACATGAAAAAGATTTATTGGTCGATCTAAAAAGGTTTAGATTGTAATTAGTGAATAATTTCAACGGTATATCCCGCGCATTAAGCGGACGTGTCTCGCCCTTCCCTGCCGATCTTGGGTTTACTCAATTTCTGTAGTACATTTTGTTTTTAAATTAACGTTGGGCTGCATGCAGCTTATGCGCAGGGTCGTTATAGGGCTTCTCGTAATATGCCAATGTTACTACCAATACAAGGAAGATGACACAGATTAACTGGAAATACTGCCAAAATAATTCTGATTTGATTTTAGCATCAGGAATTAAAATGCTGATTAAAAAGTCAAAAAGTTCATTTGAAGACTTCTATCTAAGTGAATATGGAAACTATCTGATTACAGATAAAGCCAATAAATGGAAATATATCGGAGAAGCAAAAAGTTTATCAAATAGACTAAAACAACATTCAAAAGAAAGAACATCAACATTCTTTAAAAATTATACAAAGTTTCAGAATGACTTCCATCATTTACCAAACGGACTAAAAATTAGTGATTTTCAAATTAGTACAATCCTAACTAAAATCGGCAGGAAAGAAATTGAAGAATTTGGCATTGTGAATATTCCTACAAATTTGAATAAATTTCAAAAAGGAAAAAGAAATAAATATACTGACTCTATTGGACAAAATGTTTGGAAGGATGTTCAATCAAATTTTACGTCACTAATAGAACAAGGTGAAAAAGAATTACTAAAATCAAAAGAATATAAATGGTTTGATGCACATGTAAAATCGACAGCTGGACTTTATTGGGTCGAACATTCATCAATAGGATTAATTTATATTGGCGAAAGTTCAAATATTTATGACAGGTATGGCACACATTCTGGAGCAACATATTTTTCCGCATTGAGACGTCATATTGGTGAAAACATACTTGGATTTCGACTTCAGACTAGAAAAGGGAAAAAGAGATATTTTGAAGACGATGAAGATTTAAAAGTGACTGAATTTTTAAGAAAATGTACAATCAAACCATACGGAGTGAATTTTGGCAGATATGAACTTGAAGAGTATTTGATTAGAAAACATAAACCGCTGTTGAACAGAAAAGAAAATAAATAAGTACTGCCGGTAACAATGTATAAAAATATTAGTCGGGGTAGCAGTAAATTCTAGAGTAGTAGCCCGCTTCAACTTTCTTGTAACTTAAGTGGGAAGTATCACGCAGTCAGCTAATATTCTTATAATCACCGTTAGCCGCCCTATAACCGGCGCATCAAGCGAACGTTTTCGCTAAGCCTTTGCACTTTTCCGTTCGGATTTTTCGTTTTGTCTGCTAAATTACAAATCAAAAACGCCCATTAAACGCAGGGTCGTCAGGCTGTTTACTTCACTCTTCTTCTTAAAGATTGCTTTCCTTTTCTTTTTTACTCAAATTAAATAAATAAACAGCTAAATATTCTTTCTATGGATGATATAATCATTAAAGAACTTACTAAACTTAGTAAAAATGAAAAGTTGCTTTTAGTAGAAGCTTTATGGGATTCTATTGTATCCGATCCAGAGCAACTTGAAGTACCGGAACATCATAAAACTATTCTTGAAGAACGACTGCATACTCTTGAGAGTGACAAAAAAGAAGGTTCAAACTGGGAAAAAATCCGGGAAAATTATAAATAATTCCTCGTGCATCATACTTTTATCCTAACACCCCACGCACAACAAGTTCTAGATGATGCCTATAACTGGTATGAAGAACAAAACCAAGGTTTGGGAAAAGAATATATTCGATGTATCGATGCCAAAATGGCTTCCATTCAACGTAATCCACTTCAATATCAGATTGTTTTCAGAGAGCAAGTCCGTCGTGCATTAGTGAATCGTTTTCCCTTTTCAATATATTTTGTCATGGATTCGGATATGATAACCGTAATGGCCATTTTACATCAAAGAAGAAGCCCCCAGTCGTGGAAATCTAGAATTTAAGGGCCGACAGCCTAACCGGCACATCAAGGGGACGTTTTTGGCTAAGCCTTTGCACTTTTCCGTTCGGATTTTTCTGTTTTGTCTGCTAAATTATAAATCAAAAACGCCCCTTTTGCGCAGGGTCGTTAGGTGTTTGCTCAATCATATAAATTATTCCAAATTGGCTGAATCAAATAATTGAAAATTGTCGTAACCAATATCCAAAACACGAACCCGATGAATTACGCAGATCAAATTATCGAAACGTGGAATATTAATAATCGAGTTAACTTGATGTTGATAGACGCGATTCCAACCGAAGCACTTCATGCCAGTCTCTCCACACGGGGAGGTGGCACTCCAGCTAAGCAATTTGCTCATATCTATAACGTACGATTTTGGAAATTGGAAAAAATGGCTGGAGATCTCGTAAAAGGGTGGAATTCAATCAGCTTAAAGGAAGATCTGAACAAGCCATTGCTGAATAAGTCACTTGAAGAGTCGGCAGAGTGCATTTCAATTTTATTGCGACAGAGTGTTGAAAAAGATAAACTAAAGGGATTTAAGCGTGGTGTTGTTCCCTTGCTCGGTTATTTTATTTCTCATGAATCCCACCATCGTGGTAATATTCTTCTCACTCTTAAACAGAGTGGACATAAATTGCCAAAATCAGTTACATATTGAATTTGAATATAAATTCAGTCTCTTTCGAGTAAAGATAAAATGATTTTCAGGCACCCCGTTAAATTGAACCGGTCGTCGCTTGGCAAAACTCCAGAATGACTCGATCCCATTAATGTGTCGGTTGCCTCGTGCAAATTCATCATGACTATGATTACCGCGATCATGTTTATCGTACCCCACATCCACCAGGTCATCATAACCGTGCCAGCCATCGGAATGGATGATACTTTCGGGATCAATTACACGCGTATTAATCGCTGCAATGTCTTTTTACGGGCATCCGGGACAATTTCAATATAAACATACCCGGAGCGTTTGAAGTTGCCAAAGACAATCGTTTTGCCCGGGGAACCACGACCACGTAAACCGGAAATTCGTCTGGGACCGAAGTAAGATTCGTCTACTTCAATGGTGCCCCGGATCCGGGTCAGTCCTATGTCCAGCCGGGTATTTATCGTCGCAGGATAATTGTCACCATTAACATAAACATAATTATTCCTGCAACGAATAAACCTGTCGTGATTCTTTTTAACGCCGGGTTCATTTCACGGCCACGCATAAATATCTGAATCACTATTGAAAGCGTAGACGCGAAAATGGCAATGAAAATGACGAATAGACCTTTATTCATGATAATTACTCATTACTAATTTTTAACCATTCTTCACAAATTACATACCTAATCAAAAAAGACCCCGGATCAAATCCGGGATGATTGATGCAGGTTGTATGAGTACTTAAAGTACTTCAAGTTAGAAAGTACTTAGAATTAAACCGAAAACGGTGACCACATGGCGGCTTATCCTCAATACAGTCATTAACCTAAAAACTTAATAACTTATACGCCATGCGCTATACCCTCCGTGCTTTGCTATATTCTGTTAATATTAAAAGGCAGTTTTCGAATTCGTTTTCCCGTGGCATCAAAGATGGCATTTCCGAGGGCCGGTGCCAATGTAGGCAGGCCCGGTTCACCAACGCCATCCGGCTTATCCGTGCTGGGAACGATATAGACTTCGATCGGCGGTATTTCATTTATGCGCATCATCCGGTAACTGTCGAAGTTGGATTGCAGAACTTTCCCATTGTAGAGAGTGATCTCGTCTTTCAACGCTGCCGTCAGTGCCATAACAATAGATCCCTCCACCTGCGCTTTCACATTATCGGGATTGACCGCCCGGCCGCAATCGATGGCGGAAACGATTCGCTCTATTTTTACACCGGCTCCCTTTTTCGATACATAAACAACGTGTCCGGCCCTTCCGGCAAAAAATTCAATGGCAGCCACGCCTTTGCCCCATCCATCCGGCAGGGTTTTATTCCACCCGCTTTTCTCCCGTAAGAATTCATACAGGTTTTTCATCCGCTTATTTTCATGTATCATATCGATCCGGAATTGGAGGGGGTCTTTACCAGCCACATGGGCCATCTCATCGACGAAACTCTCCTGTGCGAAGGATGTCGTACTGGCGTAGACAGACCGCCACCAGCTTATGGCTACCGGAGATTCGGCATATATATTATGAATTTTCAGGTTGGGAATCTCATACGGGCTGTCCGTGATCCCTTCCATGGCTCCCCGATCCACTTTTCCGCCATTTATTGGTCCGCCGGACATGCTGTCGTTAATTGACGGTGCCACAACTTTATGCTGGAATGCTACAAGTTTTCCCGTGTTATCCACTCCACCTTTTAAACTGCTCACCGTTCCCGGACGAAATGGACCCAGGGTCATGTCATCTTCACGGGTCCACGCAACTTTAACGGGCGCCCCGACTTTTTGGGAAAGGAAAACAGCTTCCGTAATGGGATCGGAAATGAGACGACGCCCATAAGCACCGCCCATAAATTTGAAATGCAGTGTTACATTCTCCAGTGGGATATTAAGCAGACCGGCGACAATCTGTTGTGCCCGGTCGGGGACCTGCGTGGAAGCCCATATTTCGCATTTATCCCCTTGTACATGAGCTACGGCATTTTGTGGTTCCATCGGCGCGTGGGCGGCAAACGGGAGTTCATAAAGAGCTTCTGTCTTTATAGAAGCATTCCTATAAGCATTCTCAAAATCACCTTGCTGTTTGGCGATCTTGCCTTCACTTTTGGTGAGTTCCCGCATATCTTTATACAAATCCTGGGTATTGGCATTCTCATACTTGCCGAAATCCCAATCGATTTTCAAAGCCTTCCTGCCTTCTAAAGCGGCATAATAACTGTCCGCCACTACCGCAACACCATATAACTTATTATTACGAATATGCCTTTCCGAAGCTATAACAGACTTTACGCCCGGGACGGCTTTGGCTGCCGTATCATCGAATGATTTCACTTTTCCCCTGAAAACAGGGCAATGTTCCACGGATGCATACAACATTCCGGGAACTTTCACATCTAAGCCAAATTCAGCGCTGCCACTAACTTTTAACGGAATATCAGGGCGCGGAATAGGTTTTCCGATCAATTGAAAATCTTTCGGTTCTTTCAACTTCGGATTTTGAGGAACGCTCATTTTAGCGGCCGTCTCAACCAGGTCACCGTATTTGGCATTTTTATCAGAACCGTTGTGATAAACCCGCCCCTCTTTTGCAAAACATTCATTGACAGGAACTTTCCATGTTTGGGCGGCGGCCGTGACAAGCATGGTCCGGGCTGCAGCCCCGGCTTGCCGTAATTTCATCCATGAACCACGAACGCTGTTGCTCCCTCCAACGCCCATATAACCGTATTTCTTCCGGTTGGCCAGCGCCGGTTTGATGGTTACCTGATCGAGTGTGACATCCAGTTCTTCAGCCAGGATCACCGGCATGGACTGGTATGTTCCCTGTCCCATCTCCGGCTTATGCAGCATCAGTGTGATTTTATTGGAACTGTCGATGATTATGAACGGGGTCAGGTCGGCGGTAAGAACTTCTTCCGCACTTATATTTTTGAGGATGGCTTCTTTTCCCCTGCTTCCAAACGGGAATATGAACCCAAGCATCAAGGCGGCTCCCGTTGCTCCCGAAACTTTCAGAAATTCTTTACGGCTGACTGATTTCTCAAATAACGTTGTACTCATTTTTCACCCTTATTAGCGTTCATTTTAGCGGCAGTGTGAATGGCTTCGCGGATTCTGGGATACGTGCCACAACGGCAAATGACCCCTTGCATGGCCATATCGATATCATTATCCGTAGGTTCCGGGTTGTTATTCAACAATGCAACAGCCGACATGATCTGCCCGGAATGACAGTAACCACACTGAGGGACCTGATGCTTAATCCAGGCCTTTTGTACCGGGTGACTCCGGTCGGAGGATATACCTTCGATGGTTGTAATTTTTCTGCCGATAGCCGATGAGGTCGGTGTGACACACGAGTGAATGGGATTTCCATCCACATGGACAAGGCATGCGCCACATTGCGCGATACCACATCCGAACTTGGTTCCGGTCAGGCCAACATGGTCGCGAATCACCCAGAGAAGCGGGGTCTGCGGATCCACATCCACGGTATAGATTTTGTCATTGATATTCAGTTCTAAGGAAGCCATGAGAATAGTTTGTTTAGATGTTAGTAAGGAAGCATATAGTTATAATAACTCTTGATAAACATATGATATTTAACAGTATATAATTATCGGGTAATTTGCAATAGAGCCATGATGACACGGACTCCACTTATTTTGCGGACGAATAACTTACTACAGGGAACACAGGGGAAGTTCACAAAGCACACGGAATAAATACCAGTTATTATAATTAAATAATGACCTTTTCTCATTTCCGCCCGTCTCATTTTTACGTATCCCGGTTTCCCTTGTATAGTCAGTTATTTCCAAGGCTCCTGTTTCAAAATTCAACTCTCAATTTTTTTAAATTCGATTGATATTAAACGGCAATTTTCGGATTCTTTTCCCGGTGGCGGCAAAGATGGCATTTCCGAGAGCGGGAGCAAGTGGTGATAAAGCAGGCTCCCCGGCGCCATTGGGATCGACCGAACTCGGAACAATATGGACTTCGATCGGCGGAATTTCATTGATGCGCATCATCCGGTACGTGTCGAAATTGGATTGTACCACCTGACCATTGCGGATCGTGATTCCATCTTTTAAAGCAGCTGTCAACGCCATGATGACCGATCCTTCCACTTGCGCTTTTACATTATCCGGGTTGAGAACGATTCCGCAGTCCATAACTGAAACGATCCGTTTTATGTTTACACCGATTCCTTTTTTCGATACATAAACAACATGTCCGGCCCTGCCGGCGGCATATTCAATAGCGGCCACACCTTTGCCCCATCCATCGGGCAGGGATTCATCCCAGCCGCTTTTCTCCCGCAGGAATTCATATAAATTTTTCATGCGGGCATTCTTCCGAATCAAATCAATCCGGAATTGAAGGGGATCTTTACCGGCTGCGTGCGCCATCTCATCAATAAAACATTCCTGCGGGAAGCAGTTTGTCGACGAATAAACCGCGCGCCACCAGCTTATCCCAACAGGTGCGTCGGCGAAGATGTTATGTAACCTGATGTTCGGAATTTCATACGGACTGTCGGCAATTCCATCCATGGCTCCATGATCCGGCTTTTTAGGTGCTCCCGGTCCTCCGAACTGACTGTAAGAAATAGATGGTGAAACAATCTTATGCTGAAATGCTACAAGATTACCGGAATTATCCACACCGCCTCTTAACCGGCTGACCATGGCCTGGCGAAAGGGCCCTTGCTGCATATCATCTTCGCGGGTCCAGACCGTTTTAACGGGTACTCCCAGTTTTTGGGAGAGAAAAACCGCTTCAAAAACCGGATCCTTGATATTTCTCCGTCCAAAGGCACCACCCATGAATGTAAAATGCAGTATCACATTCTCCACCGGAATACCCAGGTATTGTGCTATCGCTTCCTGTGTATTGGCGGGTTGTTGAGTCGGTGCCCATATTTCACATTTATTACCCTTTACATGAGCCACGGCATTTTGAGGTTCCAGTGGAGCATGCGAAGCGAAGGGCATTTCATACAAACCTTCTCTTTTTTTAGCCGCTTTTTCATATGCAGCATCGAAATCGCCTTCATCTTTGACAATCTCACCCTTTGTCCCGGTCAAATCCCGATATTGAGTAAATAAATCACCGGTATTAGCATTTCTGTATTGGCCATAATCCCACTCCACCTTTAGCGCTTTCCTTCCCTCGTAAGCCGCATAATAAGAATCCGCCACTACCGCGACTCCGTATAATGTCCGGCGACTCATTTGACGTTCCGATGCCAGGACATATTTCACGCCAGGGACGGCTTTGGCGGCGCTGTCATCAAACGACTTCACTTTACCGAGAAATACCGGGCAATGCTCTACGGATGCGTACATCATTCCAGGTACTTTTATATCGATGCCGAATTCAGCGGTTCCGTCTACTTTCATGGGGATATCCGGGCGGGGCAGTGATTTGCCGATCAGGTTGAAGTTTTTAGAATCTTTCAGTTTCGGGTTTTGAGGAACATCCAGTTTGGCTGCGGTTTCAATGAGATCTCCGTAATTAGCCGTTTTACCGGTTATTTTATGGTGGATCTTGCCTTCACTGGCATAACACTCCTTTGCGGGAACATTCCACGTTTGGGATGCCGCAGAAATAAGCATCTCCCGGGCCGACGCACCGGCGGAGCGGAGTTTCTTCCAGGACGTTCGCACACTCTGGCTTCCGTACACATACATCGGACCGTATTTCTTCCTGTTGGCCAGCGCCGGCTTGATGAAGACCTGTTCCAGCGTCACTTCCAGCTCTTCCGCCAGGAGCATCGGCATTGATTGATACGTTCCCTGCCCCATCTCCGGTTTGTGAAGCATCAGGGTAATGTTATTTGAACTATCGATAATGATGAAAGGCGTCAGGTCGGACGTAAATGCGAATTCATCGCTCAGGTTTTTAAGAACAGCCGTTTTACTGCCGGCAGGGGAAAAATATCCCAGTACCAGGGCGGCTCCGGTGGCTCCGGACCATTTTAAAAACGCTCTTCGACTGAGAGGTTGGTCTAATAGTTTGTTACTCATATTATTCAGTTTCTATAACCAGGCAGGTTGGTATAATCTGCGAGATGAAACCACTGATGTATTATCACATAGAATATAATTTGTGAAAAAAAGTCCTCTTTGTATTCTATTTTTCAAAATTCTAATGGGTTTTTTGCCCTGTGAAGAATGGAGCTCGGATGACGCAGGTAATACGAATTTTCACAGACTTAAGAATAACCACATGTCTTACAGTTCGGGAGCGTGTATCATAAAAACACCCATTGGTGTCATTAACAGGAGTCTTAGACCAAGTGACGAAGGGATCCCGAAGAGAATTTCGGGGAGATCTCCTTCCATAAACACATTAACAGGCAATATCAACGGTAGGAGATTGCCGCACTACGCTCCCGATATTCATCGGAAGTCTCCGTTCGCAATGACACCATTACTTTTTTTGCTTGAGAGAGCACCCTTTGG
>DATFMH010000154.1:0-10994 GCA_035267045.1 Balneolales bacterium | reverse complement strand
TGGATTAGGATACCTACTTTCCCTGGCAAGTGTTGATTCGCAATATGGGTTTATACCCTGAGGAGTCTTTAAGTTACTTGCCAGGGTCGGTAGTTTTTCTTAGATCTAATCAATAAAATTTTCTACCCAAAGTCTAAAAGACAGAGTCTCGTAACGAGTTAACTGCTTAAAAACTTTAATCTCTCTCGTTACGTCTCTCCGGGGCGTAATGTACGCCGGGATGCTCGGCGTCCCGGCATGTTTTATGAGTAACGGTTGACGGGGGCTATCCTGTGAGTGGACACAGAGTGTCCAACTGTTCATTACGAGACAGAGTCTCGTAACGAGTTAACTGCTTTTCATCGATGGTCATGGAGGAATCACAAAAACGAAATCGAATTAAGGTAGAATCATTAACAAAGAGGATGGGTTTTCTTTTTGGATTTCAATAAAATCTGACTTATTCACGTATACAATAACGATTATTAAGAAATTTGAAATTTAACCGGGCAACAGTGGTTCTGAATTCTGTTTTCTCCATTCTTTATTTCCTTTTCTATAATCACGTTGCTGCCACATCGAAACCGGATTCTTCTTTAGCAGCCTCTGCATTCACTGCCGTTTGCTTATCTAAATCATCCACAACATCGACATTCTTCAATTTGAGATAATCTACCAGACCGGGTCTCAGATTAGGAGCTATATCATCCGGATGTGTTATCTGATCATAAAAAATGGTGAAATATATTACTTTTATGCATTCTACACTGCGTTCCAGGATATTGTGTCCTAACTTTCCCATGAACCATACGGCTACAGCTGCTATCATGGCATAATGTTGTATCATCTGGGACTGTGCCGTATACGGCCCCCAATTTGTAAAATACATGGCCAGACCAATAATGATAGCCAATCCAAAAACATAAAAGGGCACAATGATTCTACCTACAACATTACCAATAAAATCTATTCCGAATACCCCAACCAATGCTTTAGGCACTTCATCCTTCAACCGTTTCATCTTTTCGAGTGCCGGTTTGATATCCAGCGAATCAACAGCAACAGATGGCAATAAATAATGGTTAGCCAAATCCCATACTTCTTCCAGGCCCGAAACAACCAGACTGATAATAGTTTCCGCCATTCCTTCACCGGTGTTTCTTGTTTTATCTATCATTGCCATCGCGATATCCATCCATGCAATTTTACGGGTCTGCGATTTCACTTTCTTTTGTGATTTTACAGCTTCCTTGTAACTGGGATCTCTTCCGACAAGCGTCTCATTTACCGTTCAACTAAGCCTGATTTCCTGCTTATTATTATAGAAATGTTTATACAGGAACATCAACGGAGCGATGATCCATGCCACCCAGGCAAACGGAAGCGAAATGAGGATGCTATAGATGGCATAAAAGAAACAGCCCACCATGACAAAATGGTAGATCAGCATGCGTATCCACGGTTTTATGATATCCCTGTCCCGGCCAATGATGGTAATCGTATTTTTAAGTAACTGCCCTATTGCCTGAATGCGATTGTAGAAGTTCAGTGAATCAAACGATTGAGTCGCTTTTTCGAAGCTTTTATTCATAAATAACTCCCGTATTAGTCATGTTGGTTTATTATTAGACACATCTTTTATTTTTTGATCGTAATTTTGATTGTCCCATCTATTGTGGCAGTTCCTCCATTATAGTTTTGATAATAACCACGGCCACTCTGATCCCTCTGAGAATAAGCTTTTAACGTGCTCACGAGGTTAAGTAACAATGTCGTTGAACCGGTAGGTATGGTAAAACTTTTCGATCCTACAGGGTTACTATTTGCATTTGACCAATCCGAATAAGCGGAATAAACAGACAGCCCGGTAAATGTATTATTTGATGTATAACAACCATTTGTCGATTTACTTACCAGATCAAAGCCCAGGCCGGATTGAGCTTTAACTTTATCATCGTCAGTTTGGGTAGTTGCTGTTACATTCCAGTTTACTTTGAGTGATATCGAATGTCCCGTCGGATTATCGATATGCAGGAAGAAATGATGATGATTTAAATCATATCCAGCTTGTGCGTCTGTACTGAAGGCCATAACATCCCCACGGGTTGACGAGACATAACCATCTGCCGTATCCGCCCTTACACTGCCATCAAAAGTTATTTTGATGGTTTTATGTGCACCGGCCGAATCAGTAATTACAGTGTTAAAATCACTTGCCACATAATAGGTCCGGGTATGGGAATTGGCATCAGGTGTAACATTTAACTTTAAATTGAATCCATTATTGGCATTTCCAACCTTCGTAATGTCTTCACCCTGAATAGGTTTACATGTACTCATATCAAATACAACCGGTCGGTTACCTGAACTATATGGACCTTTTTCTGTCTGCTCAAAATAAAAATCACCATCGTTATAGACCGTTGTATCCTCGTTGACATACGCGCTCACCAAATAATCTGAGACATTTTCATCTGAAGTTAATCCCCAGAAAGCCGTCATCTTAGCCTCACCCGGTTGTTTAACCGTGAATGTCGGTCCCTGTACTTTTTGATCATAAACCGTAACAGATACCGGTCCGGTCGAAGCATTTTGTGGTACGCTGGCTACAATCTGTGTTTGGGTTGCACTGCTTATTGCCGCCCTGACTCCATTAAAGAACACCTCATCATTTGTAGTGTCGGAACTAAAATTATCACCGGAGATCGTCACCTGGGTACCTGAACCACCACTGGTTGGACTAATCGAATTGATAACTGGTTTTGCATGCTGAACCGTAAATGTCGGTCCTTTAGCTACCTGGCCGAGTACATTAACGGTTACCGGTCCTGTCTCTGCACTGTCCGGAACCGTTACATTAAGTTGTGTAGCGGTAGCACTGGTTACATTCAATGCACGAATTCCTCCGAAATAGACAAAATTATCCACCAATCCGTTGGTCCCGGCAATAAAATTACTCCCGTTGATTGTAACACTTGTTCCCGGTTTTCCGCTTGTCGGACTAATACCTGAAATGGTGGGTGCGGGCCTCATGATCGTTACCACAGGTCCCGTAGCGGTATTATTTCCAACCCGTACTTTCACGGTATCGGTCATGGCTTTCTGCGGAACAGTGACCTTCAATTGAGTAGTTGTGGCACTTGACGGATTAACGAGAACGGCCAGCGACGAAACATTGAACAGGATCTCATCCTTTGTCGGATCACTACTGAAGTTATCACCATTGATCGTTATCGTATCGCCCCTGTGTGTACTGTCGGGCACAATACTGCTTATCACTGGTGCCGGAAGGATAACTTTAAAATCTGCCTGTGCTACCATCTCTCCTTTGATAACATGTATTGGTCCTTTTACAGCTCCATCCGGTACTTTCGTATCAATTTCAGTAGCCGTCAATTGATATATCTGGGCTTTGGTATTTCCAAAATAGACATTCAGTTTCGATGGATCCGTACCGAAACCGGCACCTTTTATCGTCACAGCCGTGCCAATCTTGCCTTTAGCAGGCTGCACATTCGTAATGGTTAAATTGTTGCTGGCTTTCAATACCGAAAATGATGGGCCGGTAGCCACATATCCATTAACAATGACGTGAACGAATCCGGTAGTTGCACCATCCGGCACAGTTGTTTTAATCTGTGTATTACTCAAACTCAGAATATTCGCCGGCGACTGATTAAAAGCGATCTGAACACTGCCCGGATCATTCCCAAAATCATTTCCATATACTATTACCGTGTCTCCAACCATACCACTATCCGGTTTTACCCGGGTGATGGCAGGCTTAGCCGCTGATTCTGTTTTTGAAATAATACCGAATTCACTCACATGATGAACAAGACCATACACTTTTTGATTTATCGTGTCAGATGCACTTTTCAGCGTGTCCCAGTCATTATTAGAAATGGTAGCCAGTCTTAGATCAATAGCATTTACAGTATCCGGAATATCGGCTGAATTAAACTCCATATCGAGCACGGCTGCCGTATCAAATTTCGTTCCGGACGGACCAATATCCCAAACCGGACTGATATTTCCATCAGGATATCCGGAAGTAATTTTTTTAAAAGAAAACGTCACTTTGGATGACAGGGCTTTGGGTGGAATGACCAAAATTACGGTAGAATCCTTATTGGCCACTACCCCTCCATCAGGACCAACCGTTAATGGATTGGTATTCTTCCCTCCTGATCCTGTGATATTGTTGTGTTTCTTTTTACAAGTTGAAAGAATGAGACATGTGCTTACAATAAACAAAATACCTGCAAGCCGTAACGAAGATAACTTCATAACTGATGAACTGTTTTAATCCCTGTTTTTCAGTTTCCCTTGTACCCTGATTGTCTACTTATTGCTAACCCTTTGAGTGACAGTGCTTTATTTTTTAAAGTGGAAATACACCGTAATGATCTTTTTATGCCCTTTTTTATGAAATCACTGCGGCGAATTCGCTATACCAGTGAGAAAAAGGGTAAAACATTTTGTAAATTGCGCAATTAAGTTTGTGACTTAAGCACAAGCTTATTAATTGTGTCGATATTAGTATAACCTGATTTCCTGGTAATGGATTACGGTTATTCTATAATAAAAGCGTAACAATAACCAGAATTGGCTCATTTTATTTGAGTGAGAACGGGAAAAATATGCAGGATCGATCTGAAATCACTCAGATACTGATAAAGGTAAAAACGGGTTCTTCCGAAGCTTATAATAAGCTTTTCCCTTTGGTATACAACCAATTAAAAGGGTTAGCCTATATGCAGATGAAGGATGAACCTGTTGATCATACATTATCACAAACAGAATTGGTCCATGAAGTCTATTTAAAGCTGATAGATCAGAAAAGTATCGATTGGAAAGATCGTGCCCATTTCTTTGCCATTGCATCCCGTTGTATGCGGCAGATCCTTATTGATCATGCACGTAAAAAAAAGGCGGAAAAAAGAGGTGGCAATAAACAACCGGTCACTTACCTGGATGCTATCATGAAAGTGGATAAGCAAGCGGATGATTTGATTAACCTGGATGAGGCTTTACGCAACCTGGCAAAGCTGAACAAGCGGCTTTCGGAAGTGGTGGAATACCGTTATTTCGGGGAAATGAGCATTGAAGATACGGCTGAAGTGATGAATCTGTCGGTCAGTACGGTTAAAAGAGACTGGGCCAAAGCACGTGGATGGTTGTATAAAGAGTTAAAGGGAAGATTTAATTGACCTGTTTTCATAACATACAAATGTAATAACGGTTTATTATTTAGCCTTATTCACATTTTTACATTATGATTCATTCGTTTTGTATAATATTTAATGACTGAGGATATCTGGTGTGCTTTTTTAAACATCAGACTGGGTTTATCAAAATATATCAGGGGTTATGAACCAAATGACCTGGCTACTTCGCATTGTTATTGATGGGATCAGAAACTTACGGCAATGGTATGCAAAATAATAATTGGGAAAAAATAGAGGCCATTCTCGATAAAGCCCTCACATTACCTGAAAAGGACTGGGAACCATATGTTAAGAAAGTATGTGGGAACGATGAGAGGCTTATTAAAGAGGTAAAAAGTGTACTTTGGGGCATCAGAGAATCGGAAAAAACGCACTTCCTGGAACGGGCATCACTGGATCATAAAGAATTGATCGACGACCTGAAGGAATCGCAATCATCATTTCTACAAAAAGAATCATTTATAGGCAAAAAAATCGGACCGTTCCAAATTGAAGAGATGGCAGGATCAGGGGGTATGGCCAGTGTTTACCGGGCAGAACGGGTAGACGGCCAGTTTCATCAATCGGTCGCCATTAAGATCATAAAACAGGGCATATTTTCCGATCAAACCGCTTATCGTTTTAAAGTTGAACAGGAAATACTTGCCAGTTTACACCATCCGAATATCGCACAATTATATGACGGAGGATTAACGGCCAAAGGTATTCCATACCTTGTAATGGAATACGTGGATGGTATTCCCATCGATGTTTATGCGAATAAACATAAATTAACGATCAGGCAGCGTTTGAACTTGTTTATTAAAGTCTGTAATGCTGTACAGTATGCTCATAATAATCTCGTGGTACACCGCGACTTAAAAGCTCAAAACATCCTTGTAAATAAACAGGGTAACGCTAAGATACTCGATTTTGGCGTCGCTAAACTCATGGATCCCACCTCCTCCGATATCACCCTGGTACAAACGACTCCCGGGCAGCGTTTCTGGACCCCTCAATACGCCTCACCCGAGCTGGTTGAGGGATTGTCTATTTCCATAGCCAGCGATATCTATGCCCTGGGTGTACTATTGCATAAGCTTTTAACAGATACA
Organism: Balneolales bacterium; assembly: GCA_035267045.1. Classification (GTDB taxonomy): domain Bacteria; phylum Bacteroidota; class Rhodothermia; order Balneolales; family DATFMH01; genus DATFMH01. The sequence continues at coordinate 4,690 of DATFMH010000154.1, read as the reverse complement.
TATCCCCTGGATTTGAGGGATAAGACATACACCCAAATTCATCATATTATACCGCATAAACCGCCGGTCACCGCCAGTCATTCTATTCGTCAATCCAAAACGGCTGAACCCACGGCGAAAAACAGGGGACTTCATGCCAACGATCTCATTAAGACATTAAAAGGTGATCTGGATTCCATTGTACTCAAAGCCATTCACAAAGAACCGGACGAGCGGTTCGAATCGGTCAGACATTTTGTCGAAGATATTCAGCGATATTTACAAAACCGCCCGGTGTTGGCACGTAAAACTAATTTCAGATACCGGATAAGAAAATTCGCAAAAAGAAATGTCATACCTGTAACTTCCGTAGCCGCAACCGTTCTTCTGATCGCCGGTATTATTACTTATTACACCGTTCTCATCACTGAACAACGTAACAAAGCTCAAAACGAAGCATACAAAGCTCATCAGGTGACCAATTTCATGATTGGTATTTTCAAAAATGCCGATCCGTATAATCAGAATAAAACTAACCTGACTGCACGGGAAATTCTGGATAAAGGTACTCAAAGAATCAAGAACCAGATCAAAGATCAACCGGATATTAAAGCTACCCTGTTGTATGCTGTCGGTGGTATTTATGAAGATCTGGGAATTTACGATAAAGCGGGGCCATTACTGCATCAGGCTTTAAAGATTCGTCAGAAACTCTATCCAACGGGGAATGATGAATTAGCAAATAGTTTGCACATGTGGGCCGATTATAATGAATTAACCGGACATTATGATATCTCCAAAAAATATTTCAAAAAATCGAGAGCGATGTTTTTACGGTTGCAAGAAGATTCATCCTTTGCCGCCAGTACAGAAGAGCTTGGATGGGTGTATTATTTGACCGGTGATTATCACAAGGCCGATTCATTAGTGAATTTATCATTGAAGATTTTTACGGCAACTTCAGGTACCGGGAATAACCAAACGGCCAGAGGATATCAGTATTTAGCCTGGATCAATAATGATGAAGGGAATTATAAAAAAGCCGACAGCTTATTCCGGCTGGCCCTTGCCTTACGAAAGAATATTTATCAGGGGGATCATCCGCTCATCGCTCAGACCATGCAAAGTCTCGGCAAAGTATTATATAACGAACAGAACTATGACACGGCAGAAGTGTATGAATCACAAGCATTAGCCATGCAAAAAAAGCTCTTCGGCGATAAACATCCTGAAATCGCCACTTCATTGAATATTCTCGGGTTGATCAAACAAAAACAGCATCATTATGATATCAGTGGTAAATATTTACGGGAGGCCTATAAAATGCGACGTGATATTTATGGTAAGAAAGATCCGCTGGTTATGAGAAGCCTGGGTGATTTAGCCACAAATTATTTTTATGGTCACGAATACCTTAAAGCAGCGTCTGTTTTTAAAAAAGTGGCGAAGAGAAATGAACAGATGCTGGGAGCGGACCACCCTGATGTGGCTACCGATTATAATAACCTGGCCATGTGCCTGTGGAAAGGCGGGAAGAAATATCAGGCGGTGACTTATTTCAAAAAAGCCATCCATGTCGATGATAAAGCGCTGAGACCTGCACATCCCAAACTAGTATATCTCCGTAAAAATTTAGCGGATCTTTACCAGGAACTGGATGAATTTGATAATGCAGAGAAATTACGTATTGAGAACCTGTCGGCTTTGAAAAAGCATAATGGCCTGGAAGACCCGGCCACTCAAACAGTCCTCAAACGGGTCATTGACATGTATAATAAATGGGATAAACCGGAACAAGTGGAACATTACAAGGCCATGCTGGATGGAAAAAATTGATTCCGGATCGTACGTAGATGATAGAACACAGATGAACGCAAATTGTGCGGATTTTCGCAAAAAAAAATAACGGAAACCGGAGACCGGAAAAAATTAGTGTTGAATGTTTAGTGCTTAATGTTTGTCCATCCCTAAAATGGCTTGACCATTAGTAATGATTATTAGTTTAACGATAATGCACAAATAGGTCCCTGAGCGAAAGATACACATTCATGGAGGGTACCCTTCATGAATTTCGAAGATTCCAGGGAATAAATGACCTGAATCTTGCGACGCTGCGAGTCTTGCTGCTTCCAGCGCTTCCAATTCGCAAACTGCTAAAGTTGTGATATTTATATTATTCAATGTTTTACTTGTATAGTACATATGTATAGAATAAATTGCGCTACATTGTTAAGGGTCATAGTAGATTTTAAGTCATAGAATATATCATTTTGGGATGACTATAGATCTGTAATTGTTCTGTTGAATGAGAGGTGTAATTTATCATTCTTGTCTGATACACTTCTTCTTTTAAAGGAGTTATGCTTTGTTTAAATCACGAATCGCCACGTTATATAAGAAGCATAAAAGTGTTATTTTAAAAATAACAACAAGCCCTCTTTCACTCAGTTTTATCATATCAGTTATTATCATATATTTTTTACCCTCCCTTTTTAAGCCCTACAAAGCAACATTAGTGAAGCAAACAACACTTCTCCCCCATCAAATGTTTTATTACGCTGACTTAAACGGAGACGGCATCAGTGAAAAAATTGAATTCCGACAATCTCAACCCAATCTTTTTTATATCACTGTAACCGAAAATAAAAAAGTGCTGGATCAATGGAATTTCAATGGCAAAATGTTGCTCACTCATAAATTAATTACGACAAGCATCGGACGGGATAGTCTAAAATCCATTTATTTTTTTTTGTATAAAAACCATAAAATTTATTTGAATTGTCTAAATCCATTTGAACACAAATTCATTGTCCGGAATAAATTTGTATCTGATTTCACACCTAAAAACAACTTTCCGGATTGTAAATTTATCCCAATTACATATTATGACTCCAATAATGACGGCATCCAAGAATTTTATTTTTACAGTATCGTTGGTTATCCCAAACAGCCAAGAAAAGTATTCAGGTTTGATCCCGAAAATGATTCACTGATAAACTCAGGGGTCAGCTATGCTTCCCTTGGGGACTCATTTATTATCGAAACAAATAAAAATATCAATATATGCTTTGCTACACGTGCTACCGGTAATAGTGATAATTCAGATCCCTATTCAGATATGTTTTCCTGGATCATGGATTTCAATAAAGATCTGAAGTTTAAATTCAAACCTATAAATATTGGTAATTATACATCGAAATCAGATATCGTCCCATTAAAAGTCAAAGGTCATAAATATTACGTCGTAATGAATATTTATGCTGGAATGGATAAACATCTATGTTCATTACGATTATATGACACAAAATTTAAACAGTTAAAAAAAATAACTTTCCCGACATCGCCTGATTGGATAGGTTCAAGTCTTTACACAAATACTAATCAGCCAAATTATTTTTATGTAATAAGGTCAAATGGCTCTATAGAGAGAAGAAATGAAAAATTTAAAATCGTTTATAAAACTCATGTCCCTCCCCTCTCAAATACATTCCCACTAACATTGGACATTAATCATGATGGTCAAAATGAGCTTCTTTTTGAGAGTAAAAATCGTAACCTTGTAATCAGTAGAAATAACTTTTCCAGTTTTACAGTAATTAAACAAATTGGTAGCTATGGTTTAAAATACCATTCAATCAAGGTTGGCCGTAATAAAAGACCAGAACTTGTGTTGGCATCCGACAATCACCAAATTTTTTTTACTTACCAGTTCAACTATTTATTTTATTTAAAATATCCATTTTATGTCGGTGTCTATCTGGTCATTTTTCTACTTATCCTTTTGATTGAAAAAGCTCAAAAACATAGGGCAGAACTAAAATTTACCACAGAAAAACAAATAGCCGAACTACAGCTTAAGTCTATAAAAAATCAAATTGACCCCCATTTTACTTTAAACACCCTAAACGCTATTGGGTCACTAATCTATAAACAGGATCGTGAACAGGCGGATTATCTCTTTGGCAAATACAGTAAATTATTGCGCTCTACCATACTTTATTCAGACAAAATTGTAACCACTTTAAAAGATGAATTGGAATACGTTGAAAATTATTTGGAATTAGAAAAATTCAGGAATAACAACAAATTCAAATGGAATATTCAGGTAGATGATTCCATAAACAAAGATATTAAGATCCCCAAATTGTTGATCCATACATTTGTCGAGAATGCGATTAAACACGGGATACGTCCTCTTCAGCTTAATGGGAAATTATATTTAATAATAGAGAATGCTTTTAATGAGTATAAAATCATCATTAATGATAATGGAATAGGAAGAAACGAAGCGCAAAGAAATGGACATCATAGTACAGGCAAAGGCTTAACCATCCTGGATCAAATCCTGAATTTATATTACAATTTGAAAAATGTTCGCATAACTTATCGCATCAACGATATGGTTGATAGTGACCAGGAACCGTTAGGTACGGAAGTAATTATTTCAATTCCGGCCATATCAAATGGATAAAAATCCTAAAAAAAATATCACCTGTATCATCATTGACGATGAAATAGAAGCCTGTGATCGTCTTGAGAGTCTTTTGAATAAAATTCCTTCACTCAAAATTTTAGCCAAAGAACTGAAGGCTGATAATGGTATAAAAGCTGCTCTGGATTTTTATCCCGATATCATTTTCCTGGATATAGAAATGCCAGATAAAAGCGGGTTTGATGTTGTTAAAGCTATTCGAAGAGAAAATGTATTTCC
>DATFMH010000153.1:0-10988 GCA_035267045.1 Balneolales bacterium | reverse complement strand
CATAATTATGTGACCAGCCTCGATTGGTATCTTAAAGTAATTGATCATTATTATTTTAGCGGTCAATATGCTTATTCCAATACCAGGGAGTTAAATGATACGTCACTCACTTCGGGAATTGATAATCGCAAATATGGACATTCTAATTACGATAAAGCATTCAACGGTCAAAGTTATAACGGAAATGGATTGAGGCTCGAGTTTCGCAGAAGAGCCAAGTATTACACCTTTCGTTTACGTTATCATGGATATTCACCTACCTTCCAGGCACAAAACGGGTTTATCACTCAGATCAATGTCCGTCAGTTCAGAGCGGAACAACAGATAGCTTATTATCCATCCAATAATATTCTGGACCATGGTAGTGCTCATATGCAGGTACAGATTCAGAGCGATTACAGTGGCCGGGTTATGGCAAGGAACTTTTCCGTTGATATATTTAACCAGTTTACTCATCAAACCGGGATTTTTATGGGATATGATATCATCAATGATCAGAGATATAATGATACCATGTTTAAAAACCTGCACCAGTTTCATATAGGAATGCATTCCAACCCCACTAATTTCTTTTCATTTGGCGGCCATTTAGGCTTGGGGAGATATATTTACCACGATGAGGCCTCAATAGGCAAGGGGTACAATATATCATTGGGAGTAAGAATCAAGCCTACGCCCCGGCTGAACCTTCATTTCTCTTACGATTTTTCGAAACTTTCTTCCGCATCTACAGGTAAGCGCTATTATTCAGGAGATATAACGCGATTGGTTGGAATGTACAACTTTACCAAGAGATTATTTGTCAGAATGATCAGCCAATACGATACCTTCAACAAACAAATACAAATTTATCCTCTCGTTTATTATAAAGTCAATCCTTTTACGATTTTTTATGCAGGTATGACAAATTATTCCAGCGATTTTGGTTCGCCTTACGGTTATCGTCTTACCAACAGGGAATTTTTTGTGAAATTTCAGTACCTGATTAGGAAATGATCAGGTAAGCAGTGTTAAAGGTCAACAGACCTCAGTGGTCAGCTTTCACTTAAAATGCTTTAAATATCAATACGAGGAGTCTTCGACGAAATAAAAACGAAATTTCGAAGCATTTCTGAGGTCATCTCCTACCGTTGTTTAAGACTGTATGCGAAATAGCGGAAGGAGATTCTGTCGGCTTTTCGGCTTCAGAAAGACACTCATTGGTTTTGCCTATTTACTCTTACTATTTGCACAAACAACGTAACCCAGTGATCTTCGTACTCCATCTGTGAATTTCTTTAAATCTGCGTTATCCGCCTTATCCGTGCTCCATTTCCTATTTCAAATTATCTGTTTTTTTGCGGGATTCTTCCTTCATCTGGATTCTGTAATCATCCAGGGCCCCGGCCAGTTTATCGTCATACATGGATAACATTTGCAAAGCCAACAGTCCGGTATTTTTAGCATTGCCGATAGCCACTGTAGCCACAGGTACGCCTTTGGGCATCTGGACGATAGAATAAAGACTATCGATTCCATTCAGATGGCGGCTGGCAACCGGTACACCGATGACCGGGAGCGTTGTATGAGCAGCGAGCATCCCCGGCAAGTGAGCGGCACCACCTGCTCCGGCTATGATAACTTTAAGCCCCTTTGGCCGCGCATTTTTCCCATAATCGGCCATATCATCAGGAGTTCGGTGAGCTGAAACCACTTTTGCTTCATATGGAATATCAAACATGCCACAAACTTCAGCAGCGGCCTTCATTGTTGGCCAGTCCGAATCACTTCCCATCACTATTCCAACTAAAGGAGTTTTATCTTCAGCCATATTAAATCTCAATATTTTTAGTCAGTTTTTGTGCCAGTTTATAGGTCTCATCCAAATCATCACCTAACAAAGTCATATGTCCCATTTTACGCCCGACTTTGCTTTGTAATTTACCATAAAAATGAAGGTGCGCATCGGATGCTTTCATTACATCTTCGTAATTGTCGATTTGGGACGGGCGTCTTTTTTGGGTTCCGAGTAAATTTATCATCGCGGCGGTCGGTCGGCGTAACTCTGTACTGCCCAAAGGCAAATCCATAACGGCTCTGACATGATTGCCAAATTGTGATGTTGCACAGCCTTCGATAGTATAATGCCCGGAGTTGTGGGGCCGGGGCGCTGATTCATTCAACAGGATCTCATCATCTTCCGTCAGAAAAAACTCATATGCGAAGATCCCTTTACCGTCAATTGCTTCTGTAGCCGCTATAGCCAGTTCCTGCACTTTTATTTGCAGGGACGGATCTATTGCAGCAGGTGATAGGACTGCGACGCAAATATGGTTTTCCTGAATAGTCTCGCAACAGGGATATACCTGGACCCCATGCTTGTTACGGGCTACCTGAACGGCCAGCTCCTTACGAAAATTGACATATGCTTCCGCAAGTATTTCTCTGCCTTGTGTTCCACCGAGTTTGGTAAAGGCTTCGACCGCATTATCAATATCTTTTACCGTTTCATTCCCATAACCATCGTAACCGCCTTTTGAAGATTTAAGCAAATAGGGCCACCCATGTTCAGTGCCGAAAGCAATCATGTCCTCTTTAGAGGAGACCAAAGCATAAGGGGTAACCGGGATTCCGGCTTTCTCGAATGTTTCCTTTTCGATTTTTTTATTTTCGATCAATTTAAAGGTTTCGGGACTTGGATAAAGCGGTGTTCCGCTTTCATCACGCATCTTTAGTAACAAATCTGAATCGATAAACTCGTTTTCAAGTGTAACGATATCGCAGGATTTGGCAAATGTAATCATGTCTTCCAGGTTGTCAAAGGAAGAACGTGTTACATGAGGTGTCATGAATTCTACGGGTTCCGGGTCGGTGGCTGTGGCATATACAGCAATTTGAATACCGAGGTCAAAAGCCACACACGAGGACATGCGGGCCAACTGTCCGCCACCTAAAAAGCCAAGTTTAAAATCGGATCTTATCGGTGATTTAGTCACTTTTTATCTAATTTTATTACAGATGGAACGTTTAATTTATAACGTATGTCATAAAAACCTGAGAAAATTACTATTTTACAAAGCTGAAAGTACAAAAATAGCGAGTATCATCATAAATGAATATTGAAAATAAGTTACAACAGATAAAATCGCGATACGAGGAACTGAATAATATACTGGCCGATCCTGAAATATACGATGATCCTCAGAGATATGCGGAATTAAGCATTGAACATAGTACTCTTGAGGATCTTGTAAAAGATTTTGCTAAATGGCAGAAACTACAAAAGGATATTGACGGTAATAAAGAGCTGGTTGCTTTAGATCCGTCTTCCGAACTCGCAGAGATCGCAAAAGACGAAAATCAGGAGATGGAAAAACAGCTTGATGAACTCGAACATGAGATAAAATTTAAGCTGGTACCAAAAGATCCCGATGATTCGAAAAATGCCATCATTGAGATAAGAGCGGGGACAGGAGGTGACGAAGCAGGTATATTTGCCGGTGATCTTTTTAACATGTATCGGAGATTTGCTGATGGTCAAAAATGGAAAATGGATATATTATCTGTCAACGAGGCGCCTAAAGGGGGATTTAAAGAGATCGTATTTAGTCTAAGCGGACAGGAAGTCTTTGGTAAGATGAAATTTGAGAGCGGTGTCCATCGGGTGCAACGTGTGCCGGAAACAGAGTCGCAAGGCAGGGTACATACTTCAGCGGCAACCGTAGCTGTATTGCCTGAGGCGGAGGAGGTAGATATTCATATCAATCCGTCGGATCTTGAATTTGAGGCATACCGGGCATCGGGTGCAGGGGGGCAGCATGTTAATACGACCGACTCCGCCGTACGTATCCGGCATGTTCCATCAGGTGTGGTAGTGACATGTCAGGAAGAGCGATCGCAGCATAAGAACAGGGATAAGGCCATGAAGATGCTCCGATCGAAATTATATGAAGCTGAATTGGAGAAAAAACAATCGGAACGCGCTGCCGATCGTAAAAGCCAGGTTTCCACAGGAGACAGAAGTGCCAAAATACGGACCTATAATTTTCCACAGGGGCGTTTGACCGATCATAGAATTGGTCTCACTTTGTATAACCTCGAGGATATTATGAAGGGTAAAATTGATGAAGTGATCGAGGCCCTCCGGGTTCAGGATAATCTTGAGAAACTGAATGCATTGTCTGAGCAGTAATTATTTTTTAATAAGCAAAAAGCATATTGACCCAAAGTGCCGGAGACACAAAGCAATAAATAATTAATAATGTGGATTAAAAATAAAAAGGCCGGATAGTCATACCCGGCCCTTTTGGCTTAATTAGGTAAATCGTTTATCAGACACGTGGTCCGGCATTAATAATTTGTGCACTTGCTTCACTCTTGAATTTTTTAAAGTTATCATTGAACATGTTAGCCAGCTCTTCCGCTTTCTCGTCATAAGCGGTACGGTCATTCCAGGTATCTCTGGGAATCAATATAGCCGATGGTACCCCGGGTACCTCAACCGGGATTAACAATCCGAAAATCGGATCTACACGATATTCCACGTCATCCAGTTTACCGGCTAAAGCAGCGGATAACATTGCACGTGTATAACCCAATTTCATTCTGGAACCTACACCATAAGGGCCGCCTGTCCATCCGGTATTAACTAACCAGACTTTCGCTCCATGTTTATTAATTTTTTCTGCCAGTAATTCTGCGTATACCGTCGGGTGCATTGGCATGAATGGGGCACCAAAGCATGCCGAAAATGTTGCTTGCGGTTCAGTGATACCTCGTTCCGTACCGGCAACTTTAGCAGTATAACCACTTATGAAGTGGAACATGGCCTGCTCAGTTGACAATCTTGAAATAGGAGGAAGCACGCCAAAAGCGTCGGCTGTCAGGAAAATGACATTTTTGGGATGTCCGGTTATGCCGGTATCACTTGCATTGGGTATGAAATCAAGCGGATAGGAACAACGAGTGTTTTCCGTATACTGCTTGCTTGTGAATATGGGATTTCTGTTATCATCCAGGGGAATGTTTTCAAGTATGGTACCCGGCATTTTTGTAGTGGCGTAAATCATGGGTTCGCCTTCTTCAGAAAGGTCTATTGTTTTAGCATAGCAGCCACCTTCAAAATTAAAGATGCCGTCATCACTCCAACCATGTTCGTCATCACCGATCAATGTCTTGTCCGGATCGGCTGATAATGTTGTTTTACCTGTTCCGGATAATCCGAAAAAAACTGCGGGATTACCATTCTTGTCCACATTGGCCGAGCAGTGCATAGCCATTACACCTTTTTTAGGAAGTAAGTAATTCATTACTGAAAATATTCCCTTTTTAACCTCGCCGGAATAAAGTGTACCGCCGATCAGAATTAATTTTTTCTCAAAACTAACTAATATGAATGTGCCGGTACGCGTACCGTCCTCTTTAGGATCAGCGAAGAAAGATGGTGCAGCAAGAATAGTAAAATCCGGCTTATGTTCTTTTAATTCGCTTTTTGACGGCCGGCGGAACATATTATAAGAAAACAAGGCATGATAAGCTGCTTCACTGACTACACGGATAGGAAGACGATAATCGGGATCGGCACCTGCAAAGGTATCCATTATATAGAGGTTTTTATCTTTCATATAATCAACCATTTTAGCATGAAGATTATCGAAAGCTTCAGATGATAACGGCTGATTAATTTTACCCCAATCTATATCATCATGAACCGAAGACTCATCAATTATAAATTTATCTTTGGGGGAACGTCCTGTGTATTTTCCGGTTAAAACACGCAACGCCATATCTTTTGTTAAAATGGCCTCCTTGTTACAAATAGCTTCTTCATATAATTCAGCAGGCGTTAAATTCCACTTCAAGTTTTTATTCTCTCCTAAGCCCAAATAATCTAGTCCAATTGGACTATGGGTATGAACTTTGTTTAATTCAGACATCTAATAATCTCCGTTATGTATTATTTTTCGATAAGAATTAATGATTAATATTCTTTTACAAAATATTTAAAATTGAGATGATCTTGATTGACCGTTTCCATGTTCTAAATATAAGCCAAAGTGTACAATGATCACTACAAAATATCAACAAAATTAATGCTGAAATTTGCCTAATATTTTTCAAAAAAGCGCTTTTTATATATAAATATTATAAATGTCAATTAAAAAGTTTAAAAAGAACATTTTATAATTCATTTTAAAGTAAGTTATTTACTGGTTCTACCTGATTCATGTTTCATCGTTAATGCATTTTACAACTGTTAAACTTATTTATACATGAGTACTAATTCTGTTAAAGTCGGCTTGATACAGATGGAATGTTCAATTAAAGCAGGTGAAAATATTAACAAAGCCCTATCTTCAGTTGAAAGCATGGCTAAAAAGGGAGCTAATATCATATGTCTGCAGGAACTATTCTCTACAACCTATTTCTGCAATGAAACAGACGAGCGCTATTTTGAATATGCGGAAGCCATACCCGGACCTGTCACTGAAAAATTCAGTAAAATCGCCGCAGAACATAAGATCGTATTAATTTTACCTTATTTTGAACGATTGGCGGCGGGTATCTACTATAATACGGCCGCTGTTATCGATGCGGACGGAAGATATTTGGGCAAATACCGGAAAACGCATATCCCTGACGATCCCGGTTTTCATGAAAAATATTATTTCACACCCGGTGATACGGGGTATAAAGTATTTAACACCCTTTATGGCAACGTTGGAGTATTGATATGTTGGGATCAATGGTACCCTGAAGCAGCTCGCCTGACCGCTTTGAAAGGTGCCGATATTATATTTTATCCCACCGCCATTGGTACTTTACCGGAAGAAGGACAGGATGAGAAAAATAAATTCATGGACGCCTGGCTGACGATACAGCGAAGTCACGCAGTGGCCAATGGATGTTTTGTAGCAAGCATTAACCGGGTTGGAGAAGAAGGTAATGTATCATTTTGGGGTAATTCATTTGTAGCGGGACCATTTGGAGAACTATTAGCAAGGGCGGGAGAGCAGGAAGAAGTTTTATTAGCTGATTGCAATTTTGATACAATAGAAAAACAGCGCCGCATATGGCCTTTTTTCCGTGACAGGAGAATTGATACTTATAATGATATCACCAGAAGGTATCTGGACGATAAGTGATATAAGTGATATAAGTGATCTATAAGGATTAAATGTAATTACGTTCCCTTTATTCAGAATTACTTCAGATTTACAACTTATGTTTTTAGTGCTTTAATAATAAAAATATTCAATCATTAAGTCTGATGTAACCATGGGTAAATTATTTAAGTCATTAATTGTCATAGCGTTGCCATTTGTCTTTGTAAACGGAACGCAGGCTCAAAAAGTCAATCCGAACGTAAAAGCAGCTTTTCATAAAATGTTTCCAACCGTTTCTACGGTTAAATGGGGGAAAGAGAATGCTCGTGAATATGAAGCCGAATTCAGTAAAAATGGCAGGGCTATTTCAGCTAATTTTACTTTGAATGGGAAATGGGTTGAGACAGAAACGGATATTACAAGGAAAGAGTTGCCTCTGGCCGTTAATGATTACATAAACAGGCACTATTCAGGTAACAAATTAGGTGAAATAGCGCGCACGCAATCACCTCAAAAAATAGTTTATGAAGTTGGGATAAAGAACGGGGATCATAGTATCACTCTGTTATTTAATATTGATGGAAAATTGATCACCCGTGAATCTAAGAAGGAAAGCGATTAATTGATCTCACAGGGGTGCTAAGCTGCCCATCACATCACTTACCAATGTATTAATGAAAGTTGCACCGGAGACCATCGACTTCAGCTATCATCCATGGTCTTGCGTCCAGCGTTTATGAGTGATAAAAACTGAAAATTGGCAGAAATGTAATGTATTTATTGTTTCGCTGATTTTAGTTCATCAAACCCCTTAAACGGGTAATGTGATATTTCACAATTTAAAAAGTTGTATAAACATAATGGTGCCATGCAATATGAGGGAATCGGATTAGTTAATCTATTTGCATGATTAATTAAGTTTTAGCTGATATGATATTTTTTCGGCTGAAAGAAAAAATGAATTTCAATTTATGATACGAAAGAAGGTTATTTATGAGAAAATTCATTGTATTATTCCCTCTCTTGCTTGTTCTGATATTCGTTGGTTGCAGTAAGAAGAAAGTCAGTAATAGCAATGTGCCTGATGTTGTATCCCAGGCTTTGACTTCAAAATTTCCACAAGCAAAAAGTATTACCTGGAAAAAAGTGAACGAGTTTGAATACCATGCATCTTTTATTTCAAACGGGAAAAAAATGATGGCAAGTCTTAGTGATGATGGAGATTTACTGTCAACAAAAAAAGAAATATCCATGAATAATATCCCAAAAGGTGTCTTGAGTACGGTAACCAGGCAATATAAAAAATCGAGTATAAAGGATGCTTATAAAATTACCAATAAGAAAGGCACTCAATACGAAGTGGATATTTCAAAAAATGGGAAAGTTACAAGCATGACCTTTGATGATGATGGCGATTTAATACAACAAAGCTGAAACAGGGTTCATTTATGAGAAGAGTGATAGTGTAAATACTATCACTCTTTTATGTTTTGAGATTATAAAACTTTATTAAGTGGCGAAGATTTTCCCGTAAAGCAAATGGGAAATGGGGTCCGACTTAAAAAACACCCGTGGATGACAAAAAGGAGTTACATCCAATTGGGTTCAATTTCTAATTCAGATTTTATTCAGATTTCAACCTTATAATTTAATGATTGAATGAAAGAGTTTATATATCATTAGTCGATCGATGTTTAAATGAATCCTGTTTTTTGTGTTGCACTCAATTTTTCAAATAATAATAGCTTTTTTAGAAGAATTTTAATTCATACCAGAGAGTATTATACATTGGTTGTGATTTGTTATGTTAACCTGACAATGGAAATATTTCGAAGACTATATCTGTGAATATTTTGAAGAACCGGCAAATATTTTTTTTGAGCGTTATACTGATTTTATTTATTTATCTCGTTCCTACGGAGGCCTACTCCCAGGAACATAAACTCTCCTATTTCCTGAAAGCAGCTTTTCATAATGATCCCCAATTGGCTGCATCACAAAGGAATATCAAAATTTCACAACTTGATATAAAAATTAATAAGGCCATGTTCCGGAAGCCGGTACTTTCCGGAAACGGTTTTGCATTATGGGCACCGGGTTCAGCTGCATGGGGATTTGACAAGGCTATAACTAATGGCGGGGAATACGATGCGCTACTCAACTTGACCTATCCGATTTTGCAGGGAAATAATCTCGATGCGCACGACATGTTGAATTCCTCGCAATCGGAACAAGCAAAATATAATCAGAAATATCGTCGTCATAATCTTAAAATGCAGGTTACACAAGCATATATAAATATTTATGGGGATCAACAGCATGTGAATTACCTGGATAACCTGCACAAACTATTGCAACATCAGATTAATCAATGGGCCGCCCTTGTAAAAAATGGATTATTGAAAATAACGGATCTGCAACAGGTTCGCCTGGAGGATTCTCAAATATTGATACAATTGAAGCGTGCAAAGAATCAAATGGGACAGGATCAGTCAACAATTAATCAAATGTGTGGATTGCCCGATACTACATCGTATGATGTAACGTATCCGGGACTTACATCTCCCGTACTATCTGACAGCTTACTCACCGTTAGTCACAGCCGTTTTTTACGGACATTTGGAATTGACAGCCTGAGTTTTGAAGCACAGCAAAAAGTTCGGGATACGAGATACCTGCCAAAACTAAATGTAATGATGAATACGGGATTGTCGTCATCGAAATTAAAAAACGCTTATAATCATTTCGGATTTACTATTGGCTTGAATTTGAGCTGGAGATTGTGGGATAATGGACAGAAATCCCTGCAGCATCAGAAAACAAAGTTACACTTGCAAAATGTCCGGGATCAGAGGAAATATGAGACAATGCGCTTATTGCAACAACGGAATTCAGTATTAAATACATTCAAATCGGTTGAAGACCAGGTATCCGAACAAAAGCAGCAAGTCAATGATTACAGGAAGTTACTCGAATCTTATCGTGTTGAGATAGGCAAAGGAATCCGGTCGGTTACGGATTATATAACGGTTTTCAGGAGATACCTGAATGCACGAAATGAATTAAATAATCTGAATGTACAGCGTTTACAAGCAATTAATGAACTGAATTACTGGAATTGGTAAAAATGAAATCACGGTACGGCATAATTCTGTTTTCTCTTTTTTTAATAATATGGGGATGCAGTAATAATAAACAGGAAAACAGTGATGGGGAACCTATAACCATAGCACCCGTAAAGGTAACCCATATACGTTATCATACGCTTGCAGATACATTGACAGTGTACGGTCAGGTTATGGAAGGGCAGAAGTTTACAATACGTGCACCTGTAACCGGATATGTAACAAAATTATGGGTTCATCCGGGTGAACAGGTTCATGCCGGGCAGCGGTTATTCTCGATACGTACGCGGGAACAAGCGGCCCTTGGCAATGATACCGCCGGATCATCATTGCCAAAACCATCCGATATTACTGTCAAGGCACCGGTGAGCGGACAAATATCCTCGCTGTCGACCGGCTTCGGTGTATATGCGACGAGTGGTTCATCCATGGCTTCTATGACATCAAATAAAAATGTCTATCTGAAGGTATTTGTCCCCATGCGTTGGCGTAATAAAGTAACGACAGGAGATTCTGTGCTTGTCCGATGGGCTGATGGGTACAAGGTTTGGGCTAAACTTGGTGATCGATTGGTACAGGCTGACCAGCAAAGTCAGGCTGCCATGTATATTGTGAATGAAATTCCGGTCAAGCGGTTGCTGTCAGGAGAACGCCTCACATTACAGATACCGGTCAATAAAGTAACTAACCAACAGGTTTTACCCCATGATGCTGTTTTGACGGATGAGTCTATGAGCTCATACTGGGTTATGAAATTGATCAACGACAGCACGGCGGT
>DATFMH010000152.1:0-7027 GCA_035267045.1 Balneolales bacterium | reverse complement strand
GTACTATTCTATTGGTTATTCTTACTATTTCCGTCAGGCGAAATGGG
Organism: Balneolales bacterium; assembly: GCA_035267045.1. GTDB lineage: Bacteria > Bacteroidota > Rhodothermia > Balneolales > DATFMH01 > DATFMH01. The sequence continues at coordinate 6,980 of DATFMH010000152.1, read as the reverse complement.
CCCTGGAAGTTGTGGATAATGAGTACACAGAAGTCATTTCGGAAAAAGATATCGTGAAACGGCTGGACACTTTTCGATCTGATTATCGCATCCCACAAATGTTTCGTGCCGATAAGGTTGATTATGTAAAATCAGGATATGACAGGGGACATCTCGTTTGTAGTGCTGATAAGAGAAAAAATAAACTGGAAAACAGCGAAACCTTCTTACTCTCGAATATGTCTCCTCAAACACCTACCCTAAATCGTCAAAAGTGGAGAATGTTAGAGGAGTCGATCAGGGAATATGATAAGCAAAGCGATATATTCGAGACCCATGTGATATGTGGCCCGATATTCTATTTTGACCAGGAAGTTAAAGTAATGGGTGCCAATGATTCAAATGAGGTAACCATACCCATACCTCATGCATTATTTAAGTCCGTTTTATCAGAAGACAGTAAAGGTAATTTAAAAATTTGGTCGTTCATTTTACCGAATCAGGAAGATAAAATAAAATCTCCTCTAAAGGATTTTTTAGTGACTACTGCGAAAGTTGAGAAATATTCTGGCCTGTTTCTCTGGGATGAACTAAAAGGTACTAAAATGGATAAATTGAAAACCACGGTTAAAGAAGCTAAATGGCTTATGGATAGTTAGAAGAAGTCAAAATGAGGTCATACTATTAAAACCAGCTTAAACGAACCTCACGTTAAATACATCACGTTAACTTCGCTCCCTGTCCTTTTCACCATACCGTACCAATAGTCCATTTTGATCTCCGGATTAAAATCATAACACCTTTTGTCTCGTAGCCATCTCGCTTGAGGATTAAGGCACAAATACATAAATTATTGTTTTTAAATAATTTATATCAAAACATGTACTACAAGTGGAGGGTTTATATGAACAATAATACGCAATCAAAGCTGGGCCATAAGCTGATACGATACGGCATTTTATTATTTCTTTTGGGATTACTGACTGGGTTTGCCGTCGAATCGATGAAAAATCCCCGAATGGGACTTTCCAGTCATCTTGAAGGGACGATGAACGGTATGTTCCTCATATTAATCGGTCTTATCTGGGCCCGGTTACGTTTATCGAACCGTACACAAAAATGGGCATACGGACTGGCCCTGTTCGGGACCTATACCAACTGGGCCACTACCCTGTTAGCCGGTATCTGGGGTGCCGGTGCCGCTATGATGCCCATCGCCGGGTTACATATGTCAGGTACACCATGGCAGGAAATTCTTATCAAATTCGGATTGATCTCGCTGGCACTCGCTATGGTCATTGTATGCGTGATTATTCTATGGGGATTGAGAGAAATGGTAACAGAGAGTGAATAGACCAGGAGGTAAGACGGCATATTTCAGATTAGCCATCAATCTTTAATGACCAATATAAGGGATAATTAAAAATCCCCGTACTGGTAAATTTAGCCATTGTTGAATGTACTTGCGCTTTTGAGTCTTCATTTTTTTCGTCCGGCCTTTACACATTTCTGTTCGCATTTCCCATTCTGTCTGCTAAATTATAGGTAAAAACGGCCTTACGTGCAGGGCCGCTAGCCATTACAGATATTAACAGGAGAATACGTGGGATCATTTTTATTAAGCAGCCCATCTGTTTGGTGGGATATATTTATCACAGGAGCCATTATTAAATTTGCCAGTGCCATTATCTCGGCATATTGGCCAGGCGGGACCATGGCTATACTCAATACATGGCCTGGCAGACTCGTATATTCCACCGGAAAGATCGCTCCCCTTGTTGCCATTGGTGCCGTACTCATTTACTATAAATTGAGTGATCCGTCCATAAATACCTGGTGGTTCATTCTCGCTTTCGTAGCCCTGTTATTTTACGATGCATATGTAGTTTGGCTTCGGCTGACGAACCGCTGGTATGGAGCGACTGATAAGCTCAAATCAAGGACATCTCAAAACGATCACTAATAATTCGAAGTTATGGTCGGTATCAGCAGGCCGGGACAGTAAAGGACCTGGAGATAGAAATTCAGAATAAACATACCCTTTAATATTCAGAATCATTGGTACCGCTCTGAGTATTTTTTATATACTTCTCCCTGTTATAAATGGTTTTGCTGAATATAGACCCGATTCTCTAAACCTGTACCTTTTCTATTTCCCCCTGGAATTCCTTCCACGCTTTAAACCCGCCGTTAAGATTTACCACACTTTTAACGCCCATTTTCTTTGCTGTTTGTGCAGCCAAAGCGGAACGTCCCCCGCTTTTGCAATAAAAAACGAACGTCTTATCCTCGTTGAAGATATCATTATGGAGTGGACTTTCGGCATCAATAATAAACTCCAGCATTCCGCGGGAGACATGAACCGCCCCGGGAAGCTTACCTTCGTTTTGTAATTCCAGTTCATCACGTACATCTATAAAGACGGTGTTGCTGTCTTCGAGCAGACTTTCTACTTCGTCCACCTCGCAGGTTTCGATCTTCTCATTGGCTTCTGTTAATAATTCTTTAACGCTTTTTTTCATAATAATCCCTGTATGTGACCATCCTGTTTTGTATTACCTAAATCAAAAATGATTTCTTTTTAGAAAGTAACCGGGGGGATGCAACACCGCTTGTAAAAATTACAGGAACAATTGTATGAAACCGGGTTAATTCAAAAGATATTGGAAGTGATAAAAATCTTGTTACCTGTTACTTATTAGAATCAAACAGTTCCCGGTATTTGAGAGGAGTTAACCCGGTATGCCCCTTCATGAAATGATTCAGATGGGACTGATCGGTGAAATTGAGGGAATAGGCTATTTCCGATACGGTTTTATCGGTGGCTCCCAATTGTACTTTTATTTCCAGCAGGAGCATATCATTAATGATCTCTTTGGCAGATTTTCCAAACGTTTCCAAAACCACGTTCGACAGGTAGTTTGGAGAAATATGTAGCTTCTCAGCGTAATCCTGTACACGACGCATGGAGATAATATTTTTCTCAACCAAATGTTTGAACCTGTTTGCTAATTCTTCACTCCTGGTCAGGTTCGCTTTTATCTCACGGGCATAGGGACGGTATATTTCACGAATCCGTAATAATAAGATATAGATGTAATTACGAAGTAAATAATCTTTTTCAGGGGATGTCCGCTCATATTCCTTAATGATGTCCCGAAACGCCTGTTGTATCATTTCACTATCATTGTCAGATATATTGATGATGTGTTCTGCATCTAAATTAAAATATGGGAACACGGAAGTGATAGGTCCATTTAGAAACGGACGAATATATTCTGTTTTAAAATGAATACAATAACCGATACAGTTCTGCACATTGGTGGAAGCATATACCGTATTTTCAGGTACGATTACCAGGTCATTGGGTTTTAACCATTGATATTGAGCACCCAGGTGAACATCATGAACCCCGTCGAGTATCAGGTATACTAAATTGAATTGCCTCCTTAAAGCCTGTATACCTTTCTCCGGATCAACATTTTTATGTTTATCCTGGAGAGTTCCGGGCATAACCATCATATTGATATCGTATGGCGTTTTATCCCTGTTTACTACCTTCTCGAACTCGGCAAGGTTTTTTATGATGCGTATTTTCTTCCTGGTCATGGGATAGAAGAACTTAACTCTAATAATAATAAAGAACAAGGAGTAAACAAGGTTCGTCTTATTGTTCCATATTGGTCAAAATTTAACTATCGTCGATAATTTAATGATGATGTATCCGGTTTGATTACCTGGAAAACAGGTCGGCTATTCCCAACACATAGCAAAAAATTAAGAGAACGTCTCCCGCCCGGCATGAAAAGCACTGATAAATGTATAAAACCATATTAAAAAAAATTCTCTTCTATGCGAACCTGTTTCCATTCGGAAATTGGATAAATTTGGTTAAATTGGATGCAATTCTGATGGGTCAGGTAATAAACCGCCATTTAGGAAGAGATGCTTGTAGAGTATACTGCCAGGTTGTAATAAAACTCATGTTAAGGTGAGTCATTCTGAAATCCCTTAATGATATATATGGTAAGGTAATGGGTATAACAAAACGCCATAAGTGGACGTTTTTCACCCGGCCTTTTCACATACTGTTTTATATTACTAATATCGTCAGCTAAATTATATTTCAACAACAACCTTAATTTGGTCGGACGTGAGCATTTAAAAACACCATTAACACCCAACTATGGCAAAAATATTCATAAGTCATTCTGCTAATGATAAACCTGTAATTGATACATTATCTGAACTCTTAATTCAAGGTTGTGACCTAAAAAAGGAAGATGTCTCAAGCGATTCAATTGAAGATGCAGGTATTTTGATCGGCAGTGATTTCACTACCTGGATCAAAGATCATATAAAAAATTCTGACCTTATAATTTTATTAGTTACCCCGAATTATATTGAGAGTAAATTATGTATGGCGGAAATGGGGGCAGCCTGGGCTCTCGATAGGGAAATATTTCCATTTTTACATCCGGATATTGACCGGGAACTGAGTTTTATTTTTTTAGGCAAACATACAACCCGGTTAAACGAGACCGGTTTGGATAACCTGAAAGATTTTATATCGGATCATATTAAAAAAGCTGACATAAATACGGAAACATGGTCCAAAAACAGAAAGTATTTCCTTGATACGTTACCCGGTTTATTTATGAGCCTGCCTGCACCTGAAAAATATACGGCCGAAGAATACAACAAAATTTATAAAGAAAAAGAAGCGGCAAATAATCTTTATAAAAGTGCAAGTGAGAAAAACGATGAGTTTCAGTCTCTAATTGAAGATTTTAAAAGATCAAAAAAAACAGAAGAAGTAAAAGAACCTGAGGCTAAGGACACAACCGATCATAAATCCAAAAAGAATGGTTCCGAAGTAGAAAAAAACGGTAAGACTACGGAGATTAAGGATTCAACCGATCCCGAGGCCAATGATAATACCGTAAATGATGCACCGGAGGATGAAAAGGATAGCAAGGTTGAAGAGAAAAAAGAAACAGCAGCAAAGGACTCACCCGATCACAAAGATGAGGATGATCCCGAAAATAATGCATCTGGGGAAATAAAGGACGGCAAGGCTGATGAACTAATAGATAAGAAGACAAAGGATACGCCTGATCCCGAAACCGATGATAATCCCGTTAAGGATATTTCGGGGGATGAAAAGGATAATAAGGTTGAAGAGAAAAAAGAAACAGTAGCAAAGGATTCGTCCGATCACAAAGATGAGGATGAACTCGAAAATAATGCATCTGATGATGTAAAGGATGACAAGGCTGATAAAGTAAAAGATACAGAGAAGAAGGACCCACCCGATCGCGAAGCTTATGACAAACTTGTAAAGGAAGTAACCGAGGAACTAAGCTACTTTGGTAAAGCGGTGAAACGTTGTCTGTATGCCTATTTTACAAATGAAGATTGGGACCCAAGTAATAATTCTATGAAGTGGTATAGTTCCGATATATCAAAAGCTGAACGAAGGGACTATATTGAAAAAGGTTCCACTACAGATTCATTTACTATTAATGATATTCATCAGACCATTTCTCCAGTAATTGATAAAATAAAAAAGTTAGACAAATTCCTGAAAGAAGATATTTCACCGGACCTGGCAGAATATCTTGAAAAAGAAAGGTTTATAACCTTTAGTATCCAAAACAGGGAATATTGGGAAAGCGAATTACTGGGTGAGGATCTTATTGATTAAAAAACGAACCATCTGTCATCACAAGGCCCTTTTGGGGCCGTGGTGATCCCCGGCCTGTTGATAAAAGGCAGGAAGGGGACCGCGTAGTCGAAGACTCCTCGCGGTGACAATGATTGGAATTGAATAAGCCCTGACACCTCACCATCTTTTGTGAACATAATTCAATGATTCCCGTAGCTTGCTAAGGTTCGGGTTAACATTTACACCAGTTGTACTGCGCAAGTAACCACAACGCCCCCAAACAAAAATAATGACTGATTTCTGTCTGAAGCTCAGCCGGGAAACGCACGGGTGAGGGATACTGAGCAAAGTCCGGCGGGCAAGTTACATCAGTCTTGATCTTTTGGTGACTTTTCTATCAAGAGAAAAGCCACACCCCTTAATATGTCAAGGCTCATAAGCCGCTCATTTGCCAAATATATAAAAAACAGAGCTCACCATCTTTTATGAACATAATTCAATGATTCCCGTAGCTTGCTAAGGTTCGATTTAACATTTATAACAGTTGTACTGCGCAAGTAACCACAACGCTTCAAAGCAAAAATAATGACTGATTTCTGTCTGAAGCTCAGCCGGGAAACACACCGGTGAGGGATACTGAACAATGTCCGGCGAGCAAGTTAAATCAGTCTTGATCTTTTGGTGACTTTTCTATCAAGAGAAAAGCCACACCCCTTAATATGTCAAGGCTCATAAGCCGCTCATTTGCCAAATATATAAACAACAGAGCTCACCATCTTTTGTGAACATAATTCAATGATTCCCGTAGCTTGCTAAGGTTCGGGTTATTGGTTACAAAAGTTGTACTGCGCAAGTAACCACAACGCCCCCAAACAAAAATAATGACTGATTTCTGTTTGAAGCTCAGCCGGGAAACGCACGGGTGAGGGATACTGAGCAAAGTCCGGCGGGCAAGTTACATCAGTCTTGATCTTTTGGTGATTTTTCTATCAAGAGAAAAGCCACACCCCCTTAATATATTAAGGCTCACAAGCCGCTCTTTTGGCAAATAATTAAACAACAGAGCTCACCATCTTTTATGAACATAATTCAATGATTCCCATAGCTTGCTAAGGCACGATTTAACATTTATACCAGTTGTACTGCGCAAGTAACCACAACGCTTCCAAACAAAAATAATGACTGATTTCTGTCTGAAGCCCAGCCGGGAAACACACGGGTAAGGGATACCGGGCAGGGTCCGGCGAGCAAGTTAAATCAGTCTTGATCTTTTGGTGACTTTTCTATCAAGAGAAAAGCCACACCCCTTAATATGTTAAGGCTCATAAACCGC
>DATFMH010000151.1:0-5674 GCA_035267045.1 Balneolales bacterium | reverse complement strand
TGGAAGCATTGACAAAGGTAAATTTATGAATGGTAAATGGATTCCCGGTCTTCGTCTGAATGGGGACCAAAGCAATCAGGGCAGACACCTGGATTTGCCGGGTCGTACGTTCAGTATCCGGAAAGTACGGTTGTATAAGTACAAATAGCTTTCATCCTTTATCAGAAAGAGTACCAATAGCGACCATAATTCTTCCTGCTGATCCGGTATCTATGACATCTTAAATAATCGGGATTACATTGGCATAATTAGCCTGGTCTAAGCCAATGGAGCTATGAAAAAGATACGATTTGCTCCCTTAAATTATGGGTACTGAATGGATTCGATTTAATCGAATAAGGATAGTGTCATACCCGGATTGTCAGGCAACTGTTCATGATCACCAGGTCGTAACGAAATCAAATCGCCTGCATTTTCAATAAATTACAATTGCAGTGGACGTCGGAAGGCATTGTCAGAACGCGATGCCGGGTTTGCCATTCCAATTGAATATCTATTGGTCCTTCGTCCTCTCTGATCTGAATTATCAAATAATTCCAAATAATTAAAATGAGACTCTGATACTTGACAGGTTGTTATTCCTCGATTAAATTTATAAAAATCAATAACATTCACAAAGGAGGAGGCTCATATGAAAAGGAATTTTATTTCGTCGGGCTTAATTATGGCGATAGTATTATTACCGGGATTGATTAACATACAGGTTCTGTATGCTCAGAAAGTGGCGACTTCAATTCAATCTGATCAGTCCGTTGCTTATCAGGTAGTGTTTGACATTACGAGTAAAGATGCGGTAGCCCAGAATCAGGTGCTCCGTGACGCGGGACTTATCAGAGATGCGCATCCGGATGCACAAGTAGAAGTGGTATTGTATGGGCAGTCCCTGGACCTGATTCTAAAAGATAAATCTACTCATGCCGATGAAGTAAAAAGTCTGGTCGATAAAGGAGTTTCATTCAAAGTTTGTCATATAGCCATGGATCATCATCATATAAGTGAATCCCAGCTGATCTCCGGCGTTGGCACTGTACCTGACGGTATCTATGAAATCATTTCAAAGCAAAAACAAGGATGGGGTTACATCAAGATAACGCCTTGAGAAAAGATGAGTAATTGAAATCGTTGCTTAAGAATCAGTAAGCACGAAAACAGTAACTCAATAAATATTCACTCAAAACTTCAATATCATGAAAGATCAAAAATTGAGTCGCCGTGGATTCATAAGTACCGTATCCTCCGGCGCAGCAGCTATGGGACTTTCTATGCTCGCCTCACCATTACAGGCAGCAATGAAGCAGTCCGATACTATATTATCGTTGCCGGATGATCCTGATAAATGGTTCGAACAGATCAAAGGCAAGCACCGAATCGTATATGATGTACCCGAGGCCAATGGTATTATGCCTTTTGCATGGCCCAGAGTATTTCTTATGACCAATGAAGCAACCGGTACCCCTGAGAAGGATTGCAGCGTGGTTGTAGTATTGCGGCACGAGGCTATTCCTTTTGCCCTGGGAAATGATGTTTGGGAAAAATATAAACTTGGTGAAGTATTTAAATTTAATGATCCAGCCACAGGAAAACCTTCACTGCGCAATCCGTTCTGGAAACCGGGCCAGAATGATTTCGAAGTTCCGGGAGTAGGCCCTGTACAGATAGGAATTAATCAATTGCAGGATAGTGGAGTAATGTTTTGTGCCTGTGAGATGGCACTCACGGTGAACAGTGCCGCCGTAGGCGGGCAAATGAACCTGGATACTGCTGAAGTAAAGAAGGATTGGGTATCCGCAGTATTGCCCGGCATTCAGATAGTACCTTCCGGTGTATGGGCGGTAGGTCGTGCTCAGGAGCATGGGTGTACCTATTGTTTTGCAGGATAATATAATTAATGACTGGCCTGGGATGTGATGGATTTTATAAATTCACAATCGTGTTTTGTATATGAGGCTATTCAAACGATTGGACCAATATCACTTCCAGGCCTTTTAAATAGCCTTTTGGTACGTAGGGCAACAGTCTCTGAGCAAAATCTGGCATAAACACGAAACCGTTTTTTCAAAATGACAAATTCCAAATGAAAGGCTCCAAAATCGGGCTTATGTCATGTCCGGCATTAAGAAAATACATTTGGATTAAACCAATATACCTTTATATGCTCAACGGCAATCCCATGAAAATAGGAATCACCGAAGGAATGATTACAGAGTTGTGCAATATAAAAAGCTCTCGGGGCTAATGCCCTTGTTATTGTCCTTTTTAAGGTGTTATACAACCATATTATAATAGATGTACATTCCATCTACGGGTAGGTTTCTATTAATAAGATGTAGTAATTAAAGGTAATGCGAATTTTGGATGATCTGAAAGAGTTTCTTCCTGATCATTAGAATAATTGGTATCGGGCGAACATTTAAAAAGAGTACGGGGCTATACCAGTTGAACAGAAATCAGCCATCCTTTTTAATATTGAATCATATAAATGAACGAAATATAGGTCATAATCATTATCTATTGGAGGTAAATGATATCATTAAGTGTTTTCGCAATTTACGAGACTAAAAAAAAGTAAAACAGTTGTAGTATGGATAATAAAAGTCAGAACTCTTCAAAAAGTACCGAAAGTGACTATATGAACAATGAAAGTAAATGCCCGTTTCATGATGGCGCTAAAAGACAAACTGCCGGTGGAGGTACCAAAAATCTGGATTGGTGGCCGACCAGGTTGAATCTGGATATACTTCGCCTGCATTCTTCCGAGTCCAATCCGATGGATGAGGATTTTGACTATGCCAAGGAGTTTAACAAGCTGGACCTCAAGGCCGTGAAGCAGGATCTCTATGATCTGATGAATGACTCCCAGGAATGGTGGCCGGCTGACTGGGGCCATTACGGTCCGCTCTTCATTCGGATGGCCTGGCACGATGCCGGTACATACCGCGTCACCGATGGCCGTGGGGGAGCAGGTACAGGCAATCAGCGTTTTGCTCCTGTTAACAGCTGGCCCGACAATGTTAGCCTCGACAAAGCGCGCCGTTTGCTGTGGCCGATCAAGCAAAAATACGGTAAGAAAATTTCTTGGGCAGACCTGATGATCCTGGCCGGTAACTGTGCCCTGGAATCGATGGGTTTTAAGACATTTGGTTTCGGTGGGGGACGTGAAGATATTTTTGAATCCGAGAAAGATATTAACTGGGGACCTGAACATGAGTGGCTGGCCAATGAACGCCACGACGATGAAGGAAATCTCGAAGGACGTCTTGCTGCCGACCACATGGGCCTGATTTATGTGAATCCCGAAGGACCAAACGGTGAACCGGATCCCGAAAAATCCGCGAAATTTATTCGCCAGTCGTTTAAACGCATGGCTATGAATGATTATGAAACGGTAGCGCTTATTGCCGGTGGACATACCTTCGGAAAAGTTCATGGCGCCGCTCCCGAAGAACACAACGGTCCTGATCCGGAAGCAGCTCCTATCGAGATGCAAGGGTTTGGCTGGGCAAATGATTATGGAACCGGTAAAGGTCCCGATACGATTACCAGTGGCCTTGAAGGAGCATGGACTAATCAACCGGTCAAGTGGGATATGGGCTTTTTCGATAACCTGTTCAATTATGAATGGGAACTGACCAAGAGTCCCGCCGGAAAGCACCAGTGGACTCCAAAAGACGGAGCCGGAGATGGTACCGTACCTGATGCACATATCAAGGATAAGAAAAACGCGCCGATCATGCTGACGACGGATATAGCTCTGAAAGTGGATCCTGAATACAAAAAGATTTCGAAACACTTCTATGATAATCCCGATGAATTTGCAGACGCTTTCGCCCGCGCATGGTTTAAGCTCGTTCACCGTGATATGGGACCCAAAGTACGCTACCTCGGACCCGAAGTTCCCGAGGAAGATCTGCTTTGGCAAGACCCGCTTCCGGAAGTGAACCATGAACTTATAAACGATCAGGACATATCAGACCTGAAAGGAAAAATCCTTGATTCAGGACTGAAGGTGTCCGAATTGGTATCTACCGCGTGGGCATCCGCCTCAACATTCCGTGGATCCGATTATCGCGGTGGCGCTAACGGCGCGCGTATTCGTTTGGCTCCTCAGAAAGACTGGGAAGTCAATAATCCGAAACAATTATCTAAAGTGTTAGATAAGCTTGAAGGGATCCAAAAAGCCTTTAATGACGCTCAATCCGGTAATAAGAAGGTTTCGCTGGCCGATCTTATTGTACTTGGTGGTTGCGCTGCTATTGAAAAAGCAGCAGAAAAAGCCGGTCATAGGGTCACCGTACCGTTCACTCCCGGACGTGCTGATGCCTCGCAAGATCAAACGGATGTGGAATCTTTTGAATATCTTAAGCCGGATGCAGATGGGTTCCGCAACTACTGTGATACCAATCGTAATGCAACCGCTGAAGAACTGTTGGTCGACAAGGCGCAACTACTTACACTAACTCCACCAGAGATGACAGTATTGCTCGGCGGTATGCGTGTACTGGATACTAATTACGATCAATCCGGGCATGGTGTTTTTACCAATAATCCCGGTTCATTGACCAATGACTTCTTTGTCAATCTGCTTGATATGGGCACGACCTGGAAAGCTAAGTCTGATGCACAATATGTGTTTGAAGGCCGTGATCGTAAGTCCGGCAAGGGTAAGTGGACCGGTACTCGTGTGGATCTGATATTCGGTTCTAACTCCGAGTTGCGAGCCACTGCTGAAGTCTATGCACTTGATGATGCTGAAGAAAAGTTCGTGAAGGATTTTGTAGCAGCATGGGACAAGGTAATGAACCTGGATCGATTCGACCTGGATTGATTTAGACCTAAAGAATAAAGTAAACACAATCAGACCTGTCAGGTTTTTGAAACCTGACAGGTCTTTTAGTATATATCTTTTAGTATATAATAAGTACTTAGAGTTATACCTGGGAAGGAAACACGGAGAAGTTAGCCACGGATTTTCGTGGATAAAAATAGGATAACGAAGACCGTAGGAGCGATAAATAACGACCAAAACCTATACTAACCCTAATTAAAGTCATTCCGGGTTTCCAACCGGGGATCTCGTGAATGCGGCATTAATGCACGAGCCTGTTGGCACGAACCCCATCCTACACCTTCCCCAGGGAAGGTGTAAACGAGGCAGAACCCCATCACGAGATAAAACCGGAGGATGGAACTCAATAATTATTAAACCCCTTTAGGGTTTGGGCTTTCCCCATTTTTCTCCGGGTTGCACACGGAGCTATTCATATTAAAGCCCATTCGGGCTTAGCATTGTTAACCGGCAGAACTTATTGATCATTGATCATTGCTCATTGAACACTGTAACCCTCTGTGCCTTTGGGACTCTGGAACTTTGTGCCTCAATAACTCAATACACTCAGTAACGAATCTTAACGCCATGCGCTATGCTTCATTTATCATCTTTGAGTTCACTATGTTAAAAAAAGTCTACCTGGGACCCGGTGTACAATGATCCCGAAGGTATCTTGTCAGTAAACTAAATAAATGTAGCCTGGTGTTTTTGCCTTTATAAATCGCATGTGTTCTGTTCGGGTAGACCATCATTCTAAAAGGTTTGTCCAGCGATACCAATTTATTAACCAATTGTTCTGTGTTCTGATAATGAACATTATCGTCACCCGAGCCATGCACAATTAAT
>DATFMH010000150.1:0-15370 GCA_035267045.1 Balneolales bacterium | reverse complement strand
AAACTGCAGCCAATTTGAAAAACGATGATTTGCATATTCACATCATAGCCTAAAGAGCCAACGAAATAAAGGAATCCCTGTGATTTGGTTTGGGATGCGTGAGATAAGAAAACCGAGCGTATCCCAACTTCATTCGTATTGAAATTCAAAAAACTTGGGCAAAAACCACAATCACTTTGGGTATCTTCGTAATTGTTATGATGTTGATTCTTATAGAATACACCAAAACTCAAGCCGGCTGTCGGTTTATTAAACAGCCTTTTTTGTATTATTATTTGTGTACCTCCATAACCATCTATACTAAAGGTTGTGTAATATTTAGGTATAATCCGAAATGTGGCATCCACCCCGGGATTTAAACCAAGCGCTAATGACAAAGCAAAATTATCTGATGCTTTAGAAAGGAAAATTGGGTTGGTGGCAAGTGTTAGCGATGTAGCGGCCGGTTTAATGTTATGGCCATAATGTCCTTTTACATATCTGTCATCAAGGCTTTTTGGAAGATACTGATATGAGGCAGTTATTAATGATTGACTATACCGTGCCCTGTAAATTTTATCACCCACTTCTTTCCGGTTAAACATGAGCATTTCACTCATAGGGGCATGGGTAGCGCATCCCACAACAAACAATAATATGGATAATAAAAATATCCAAACACCCCTATTGAATTGTCTGTATCCCCTCTTATGTTGCATATTATTAGAATAAAGTCATAAGATTATTGGTGTTATTTTACAGAAATAAAATGTATGAAACAAACGGTTAGTAGTTTATTACAATGAATAGTTGGTAATGAGTAATGAGTAAACCTTTGTATATCTTTTATTACTTTTATTGGGAATTAAATATCACATTTTAGAAGATTTATGATATGCATAGAGAAAATGCGACTTCCGATGAATTGATCATGGATTTTTATTACTCCCTTAATCCTGATTTCGAGGTTCCTGAAGATGTGGAGATCATGAATCCATTTGAAGATCCTTCAACAGCGGATGCCGCCAGGCGATTTTATAAACGTTTTTACCATGATAAACGTCCCCGGATTTTCCTTTTTGGCATAAATCCGGGTCGATTTGGTGCCGGCGTGACCGGTGTCCCCTTTACGGATCCCATTCGTTTACAGGAGATCTGCGGAATAGAGAATGTGTTTGATAAGAAACCGGAGTTATCTTCTCAGTTTGTGTATGAAGTGATTGATGAGTATGAAGGCCCTGAAAATTTTTATAGGGATTTTTTTATTTCGGCTGTATGTCCATTGGGATTCACGCGTGATGGTAAAAACCTGAATTATTATGACGACAACAATTTAGAAGAGGCGGCAGAACCTTTCATTGTCAGAAGTATCCGCAAGCAATTGGATATATTTGATTCACAGACCACTTGTTTTAGCCTGGGTAAAGGGAAAAATTTCAAATACTTTGCAAAACTTAATAATAAACATCATTTCTTTGAAAAAATTATTCCCTTACCTCATCCCCGCTGGGTCATGCAATACCGGCGAAAAAAGATGAAATTTTTCATCCATGAATATGTGACGAAATTACAAGATGCCGCCGTATAATGATTAAAAGGGAGGCCATCCAGAAAGTTTTTGACTCAATTTAGTAACCTAAATAATTGAGATTTTATTGAGTGGTTTAAAACAAATGACCTCCCTAATGTCAGGGAGGAATAAGGTGGAGAAGATCGGGCTAATGGCTAAATCTATTAAATTCTTAAACATAATTTTACTTGAAACAGTTTTTGATTTAGCCTTCTGGGCAGCCTGGATAAAATCTCGTTTATATAACCTTTAATCGTTCATCTACGGCCCGGGCGAAGTGTTCTGGTGATTCCTTATCATATGAGAAGTAAAGTGATGGTTCGATCAATTCCATCTCCATAATGAGGAAATCGTTATCGGAATTCCGCACGAAATCTACGCGGGCATAAAGTGGAAGGCCAGGTAGTGCCTGAATGGCCTTTTCCCCTCGACGAAGCATCGTATCATTTGGCCGGGCAGTTCGAATAATGCCGCCGTGTTCCTCCTGAACCCGGAAGTCGTGCTCTTTGGGTGTCTTGAGTATACTGTGACTGTATTCTCCATTGAAATAAAAAAGAGAATACTCACCTTCGTTGATGATAGACTCCATGAAGGGTTGAACCATAAAAGAACGCTGCGAAAAAATCTTTTGCAATGATTCCAGTTCTTTTCCAATGGCTTTCTTTCTAAGCCAAAATGTATTATCGGCATTGGCACTTACCGTTGGTTTAATTATAAGATGATCCGTATCGAATGTATCATAATAATTAGAGACGTCATCTACTTTAAAACTTCCGGTCTCCCAAATTGTCGGAACAATAGGATTTCCCTTTTGATCCAGTTCACGGAGGTAGTTTTTTTCAATATTCCATTTTACCAGATCTATGGAATTTTCAAGAATGGTCTCGGAATTATGAATCTCTTGTAGTACATCAAGAAAAGAATCCAGGTCGTTTTGATAATCCCAGGTTGTGCGAAGGATCACCATATCATATTGATTCCAGTCGGCCGGCTGCCGCCATGAGACAAACCGGACTTCGTGATTTAAATCATTTAATGCAGGAACAGCCAGGTGATCATAACTCACAAATCCTTCAAGACTATCCATTGTGAGAAAAGCGATGCTACTCATATGTCGTTAATTCTCCATCCATCCTATTTCTAACGGTTAAAAGACACCATACAATACAAAATTTTAAATCATAAATTGGCAAGAAAATAAAAGAAGAGCAATGTAGATGAAGAGACCAACGCTGTCTGTATTTAAAATATACCGGCAGTGATTAATAGCCGGTTAGGTTAATAGTTCCACTGACAATACCTAATACAATGGATCCTTCTCCGGCTCCCAGGGTGCCTGTGAGTGCAATATTCGTTTGTGTCGGGTTTTGTAAGTTCAAATTATTCAAGTTAATAGATCCATTATAGTTTGTGGCTTCAAATTCTGCTGAGGTAGATGTTGGTATAACTAAATTAATAGTACCATTTATGATATATTGAATTAGCAGGCCGTTTATTGGCGGGTTTATCGAACTTGTAATGGTGCCATTATTCACACTGGCGTAAGAGTTTCCCGTTAAGTTTGTTAATTCAATTTCGCCATTAATATTCTGTGCCATTGTAGTATCTGCCATATCTGATATGACTATGTTACCGTTAATATCTGTAACATAAATGTTCATACTATCCGGTACTGCAATGATATAGTTCACTTCGTACAACCGGCCGCGAGTTTGATCCGGTTGTATGGTTTGAACAACGATTTGATCATTGCCATCCTCAACTTTGACCTCTAATTCCTGCAGGTGGTCTTCGGCGTCTGTCATTGTTTCAGAACCTACACGGCGTTCACCAATTATGGTCACTTTGGAGATACCGGGACGACCGTCTATTTGTATTGGCCCATTGATACCATTCAGGATTAACCGTTGTTGATTCGTGATGTTTACTTCATAAGAGAATTCGGCTGTAGCGATTTGGTCGGTACTTTCAACATTCTTGTTGCTATCTACAACACCACAACCTGAGATTAACAGTAAAAGCCATAATGGATATAAATAGGTGAAGTGCTTGTGGTGCCTGATCTTCATGTTCACAATACTAATGATTGCTATTTTATGGTGCTATAATATAATTTTATTAAAAAAATCACCCGTTAATTGTGAGGATAAACCTGTAATTATCGTAGGAATGATGACTAATTATCCCATTATGTATCAAGAAGATAAAAGAGAACGGTGAAGTTGAACTAAAAATAGTAATTTAAAAATCATCAATTGATGATGAAAGATCTCATTGATATGGACGAAAGATCAAAGTCTTCATTAAAAAAAGCTATTTCAGATTGGTTATCAGCAAGGGCAAGTATATAAATAAGTGGTAAATAATGATCGTGTGTAGGCTGTGCCAACCCGGCAAGATTTTCGAGTTTTTGGAATTCGACTGCGCTTTTAAAATCACGGTCGTTAATAAAGGCAGTGATCGTTTGGTCAAATTCAATGGCCCAGGCGTATGGCTCGCCATCCATTCTCATTGTACGCAAATTATGAACCATATTTCCACTTCCTATAATTAATACGCCTTTATTCCTGAGCGTTTTTAAATCCCGGGCTAATTCATAGTGATATTCCGGAGGTTTGGAATAGTCCAGGCTTAACTGGAAAACTGGTATATTGGCGTCAGGGTACATCCTCAGTAAGACGGACCATGTTCCATGATCCAGGCCCCAATTATGATCAGTTTGAACATGGGCTCTTTGTATTAAATCGATTGTTTGAGCTGCATATTCAGTGGCTCCGGGAGCCGGATACTCTTGTTGAAACAGTTTTTCCGGGAAACCATAAAAATCATGAATGGTTTTGGGGGATTCCATGGCTGTTACTTTAATTTCTCCGGGAGTGATCCAATGTGCGGAAATGGACAAAATAGCATTAGGCTTCGGGAGTTGTTTTCCCAGATCTATCCATGATTTGCTAAATTTATTTTTATTTATCGCATTCATCGGATTTCCGTGTCCGATAAATAAGGCCGGCATTTTCCCGGAAGAGGGAAAATTTTTTAATATGTCATACAGTTTATGAGAGTCCATGGTTCAAAAATAATAAAGGAAGTTTTCGAAATCTTTCAGGCTTACCGGTCGCAAATAATCCTGTAAATATGTTCTGTTCCACCACTGTCCATTTTCCTTTCGTTCACGGGAAGTGGAATATCTATACAAAAAGAGCCGCGCACGGATAAAACGTGGTGCATCATCACCGAAAGGATTATAACGAATTAGTTTCAACGTTTGTTTATCATTTTGGAGCAATCGTAACACAAACCGATAAAACCAGGTCGGACGATGACTTGGTTCTAATGCGGCAAACCACATTTGCCAATCGATACGCAGATGATATGGAGCTACTTGTGAAGAACGTCGCCTGGTATCGCCCGGTTTGCCTTTGAATTCGTATGCTTTCCATTCCGTTTTCTTGTCAACATTTTCATCATTCGTTCCCTCAATAATAATCTCATACCGTTCCCTTGTGACACTACCGAATGCTCCGTACGTATTCACCAGGTGTAATGGATTAAAACTCCGGTTCATGGCCTGGTTTCTTGAGATCATATTCTTTATCGGACCGATACTCATATATGCGACAATAATGGTTAATAGATAAATTAGAGCCTGATAGGGTAAGGTAATCGCATAAACAGTTGGAACATTCAGCGGAATGAGATGTTGAAGAAATTTGTCACTAAAACCGCTGAGAGCCAAAATGACTGTCAGCCAGTTTAGCCAGGCATAATTTCCGCTGATGATAAGGTAAAGTTGCGAGCAAATAATAAGTATTGCCGCTATGGAAGCTATCGGCTGTGGAGCAAAAAGGCCCCATACGATAAACAATTGAACCACATGATTGGAGAATGTCTCAAAGCGATGAAGCGGACTTGGAACATGGTGAAAATAACGACTGAGGGGGTTTGGAAAGGGCTGTGTTTCATGATGATAATTCATACAGGTCAGCTCCCGCCAACATCGGTCCCCTCTCATTTTTATTAGTCCTGCTCCAAACTCTACCCGGAATACCAGCCATCGGAGGATCCAGATAACAAGTACAGAGGTTGCCATATTAAGCGGACCCAAAAATATAGTGTAAAAACCGGATTCCAATAGAAGTGATTCCCAACCATAGCCGTAGAAGATTTGTCCTACATTGACGATAGAGAGGTAAAAGACCCATAAAAGAAACCAGGCTGACATATATGTCCATATGGGTACATCATCCAGCAAACCTGTTATCAAAATTATAGACAGAAATATTCCGGTCCAGGCTACAAGTCGCAATAAGTAATCAGAATAATACCATTGGAAAAGACTTGGTGAGCGACGGAACGGGATTTTTTTAATAAAGATAGTTGCGGGCAATAGCCCTTTTTCACCAACAAGAGGTCGAAATTGGTTTAGGGCAACCGTAAAAGCGATCAGGTAAACAATGCCCATTGCCCGTTCAATAATTAAACGGCTTATCCAATAATTGGAATGGTATAATTGAGCAAGCATTTAAGAACAGGTTTTTTTGATTTATCCCATTGTAAGTAGAATAAAGATATATGGCAGGAAAACAAATGAATAGCGTATTTTCCTGAAGCATTTAGCATGCTGCCTGTACACTCGAACACTTACAAACCCTATGTTATTTCTTTAACGAATTGTCGCAGAAATTCCCGTTCGTAATAATCATTGTCAACTACCTTGCCGTCAAAAATGATGATATCCAGATCGATGGTTCGCGGGCCGTTTTTATTAAGTGTCCGAATGCGCCCTGTTTCTTTTTCGATCACTTTCAATTGTTGATCCAGTTCCTCTTTATCCCAAGAGGTTTCCACAAGGACCACCCCATTGAGAAATTCGGGCTGATCCTTGAAAATGAGCGGTTTAGTATAGGTAAATGTCGACTTTCGCCGGACCTTAACGATCTGTTCAAGCCTTTGTAAAGCTCTTTTCACATTCTTTTCCGGATCGATATTAGAACCAATCGATATTATAACACGGTGATTAGCCATCATCCGATAACCTGACAATTACATTGTCACAGAATCGCAGGCAATGGGGTTTTTCCACTGTGACATTGACTTTTAATACACCGGCAAATGAGTGGATTGTTTGGTAAATCATGTCTGCAAGGGATTCCAACAAATTAAAGCTTGAGTCTTCCACTTTCTTAATGATAGTCTTGGTGATGGTTTTGTAGTCCACGGCATGCTCCACATCATCCGTTTCAATGGCCTTTGCCGCATCATATGTCACCCGGACAGAGATGATAACGTCCTGGGGTTTCTCCCGCTCCCAATCGTTAAAACCAATAATGGTTCGCAGTCGTAAATTTTTTATTTCGATTTCCAGTAGTTTACCCGTCATAATGTTTGATTATTTATTAGCCGCAGATTAACGCGGATTTTAGCAGATTTATATAAGTACGGAAACCGGAAAACGGAGTCCGCAATTACTCAATACACTTAATAACTTAATAAACTCAATAACTCATTTTAATGAAATATCTTAAAAGATCGTTTCCCGTCAAGTATCTTTATTAAAATTTATGATCTTTAATTAGATGATCATGATTCCCGTAACACAGCTACCGCTTCAATCTCCACAAGCATTTCAGGCAGTATTAACCGTTTTATTTCCACCATCGATGTAGCTGGTCTGATATTCTTGAAGTATTCACCATGAGCCTTACCGATGCTTTCCCAGTCTCTGTCGATATCGAGAACATAAATGCGGGTTCTGACTATGTCACTCATCCGGGCCCCTGCTTTTTGAAGAGCTGTTTCAATATTTTTTAATGTTTGAATAGTTTGGGCATACACATCATTTCCTCCAACAATATTCCCATATTGATCCGTAGCCGTTGTTCCTGATACCCAAACCTGATTTCCAGCACGAACCGCTCGTGAGTAACCGATAATGGGTTCCCACTTCGTACCTGATGCAATGTTTTGTCGTTTCATAAAGTATGTTATTTACAAAATGATTTATTAACCTTAAATGTTCACACCTGTCCTGTTTATGGGGACAACGGAAACCGGAAAACGGGGAATGGGATCTTTTGGTATAGCGCATAGTGAATAAATGACCCAATGCCTGAAACTATAACACGCTATGCTCTATGCTATTCCCAATCCTGAATTCTGTATTCAATAAAAGCCGTAATAACCCAATATACTAATAACCTTATTCCTGCCATACTCTTTGCTCCATGTTCTATGCTTTACAAATAATAAACCACTCTTGAATTATTATGCCGGCCGGCGTACCCAAGCGACCAATTGTCCATATAATGTTCTTTGGTACTGCTTACGCAGTAAAATATAGGCTGCCAGTGCCATTATCAGAGTTGCTGGAAATCCTGCACCGGTTCCAAGAGGTGCTATTGCCACGAGAAAAATAATGGCTCCGATGAGGCCTAATGAAACGGAAGGGCCGCGTAGCCCCACAAGTATACCAATGATTAATTGGCAAATGGCGATCATACTTACGATGGCCGTGATATGCTCCGAGAAGAATCCGAGGATAAACGTTTTATACATTTCCGTGTAAGCCAGCGGGGCATAATTAAGATATTCTGCGGGTTGTGATATAGCCGTACGTAAGTTGAATTGCCCGGCCCATAAGAATAGAATCACAAATAAAGTTCGTCCGGCTGTTTTCCATTTCCAACTTATGATAACCATAAGAATAGCTATGACATTGGATATTATTTGTGCAATTAACATCGTCTCTTGAGACATATTCCCCCCAATTCATACATCATTTAATAATTATATGTGATAATGTATGACAATTGACGGGATGGGATGCAATATTGAATAATTTTTAATATTGAATGGGTATGCGAAATTTGGTTTACGTGTGGTGGGGACATGCCATGGCATGTCCCCACCGGGAATGACCGGCAATAAGGGATGATGCCGGATCACAAACACCAAAAATAAAAAAGCATTTGTTAGTATGTATGATATATGTGTAATTTATAAATAGACAAAATTCGCATGTAAGGTCACGCATAGCAATTATGAGAGCATGGAGTAACACCGGTTCCTACGATTTAAACCGTAATGTACATCGTATCACCCTGTACAATACCATTGCGGCGGAGCATCAGCACAAGAGTATGCGCCGGCGGCTCTATCTGCACATGGATATGAATTGTTTTTATGCACAGGTAGAACAGCTCAGTTATAATCTCTATGGTATTCCACTCATCGTGGGAGGATGGCGAAAAGAGAATGGTACAGCACGGGGGATTGTGGCCACAAGCAGTTACGAGGCCCGTGCTTTTGGCATCAAAACAGGGATGAGTGCGTTCGAGGCGCAGCAGATTTGTCCGTATATCGTTTTCATGCAGGTTCATTATGAGAAGTATCAGGCCATTTCACGGGAAATAGACGCTATCCTGAAAAAATATAGCCCGGATGTAGAGGCCTACTCCATGGACGAATATTTTCTGGATATTACGTTCATGCTTAAAAGGTCGAAAGAGGAGATCATCGCCCTGGGAAACCGCATCAAAAATGAGATATATCAGAAAACGGGCCTGGTATGTTCGGTGGGGATATCGTTCACCAAAACGTACGCCAAACTGGCTTCTGATCTGAGAAAACCCAATGGCCTGACGGCCGTGCTTACCGGCGATGATGCACGTACATTCATTCATCCCCTTTCCCTGAATGAAGTATGGGGGATTGGTTCCCGGCGGTATAAAAAACTTAAACAGGCCGGCATCCACACCATCGAAGATGCCATACGCCGGGGCAAGGGTTCTTTTCAAAAGCTATTTGGGGATTACTTTGGGAAGATGCTATATGAAACAGCTACCGGACACGACCGTGCCATGGTGATGTCGCACATCGAGCATATTCCCAGGGAAGTGGCATATATGCATACTTTTTCCGATTGGACTACCAGCATTGATGAAA
This sequence comes from Balneolales bacterium, assembly GCA_035267045.1. Lineage (GTDB taxonomy): Bacteria > Bacteroidota > Rhodothermia > Balneolales > DATFMH01 > DATFMH01. Next base: position 5,877 of record DATFMH010000150.1, on the reverse strand, counting down.
TCACCGGTGAGATAACGAAGGCGGTGCGGCAGCTTTGTTACCGGATGCGTGGATATGGGCGTCGTGCCGATAAATTCACCGGTTATATCCGCTTTCAGGATGAGACCTGGAAAGGAATTTCGTTTTCCTTCATCACACCGGGATATACAAATCTGAATGACTACATTCTTGGAGCCTGTCTGGAAACGGCGCTTCCCTTGTTAAAACGTTTTCTGGGGGAAGGCTATCGGATCCGGGGGATCGGCCTGCATACCGTTGAAATGGACGAGAGCAATCAACTCGATCTGTTTTTTCGGGAAGATGACAAACTGAAACGCCGCTACCTGGCGGTCGATGCTATCAACAACCGCTACGGATTGAATACGATTATGCCCGCTTCACAACGATATGATGTGCCCGGAAAAACACACTTCCTCGACCGAAATCATTGAATGATAAACCGCGCACCTTGTATAAAGGCGTTTCCTGGATAGATCAGGATGTAAAAATATGTATTATTGTAAAATTAATTATTTAATAATAATCGGATAATTACTTATAAATAATTTGTAATAAGTATAATTTGACTAATTATTTAATATTTATTGTGTTTGGTTAATTATTATTTAAGGTATTTATTTTGTTATTCTCAGATCTTTTTAGAAGCAAATATCTACAGAGGTATATAATGCGATGAAAATGGGTTGTTATTCAGATTATAAAACAGGGGGTAATGGGAAGAGCAACAAATTTTGTGATATATCTTCAACGGGAAGTTATTTCTTAAAAAAAACAGATGTAATAATAGTCGCACAAATTTTACTTTTTTGTAAATGTCTGTAAAAAAAGCGCTGCCATAGGGTGACTATTACAAAATAGATATTGCATATATAGGTATAAATAATTAGTTATAAACAGATGAAGAAATATGGAAGGTTAGTGTTGAAAAATAATAAATAGAATTATTTAGCATACGCTTCCGGAAATAAGCAAGTGAGGTTATGCATAATCAGGTACTGAATTTAAATAGTGGATTAGAATCAAATCCCTTAATGCTCCTCCATTAACTGCGGCGTAATTGGTGATCAGTCGTTACGCTTGAACTCTCTCTAAAATCATAAACCTTAAAGCAAAACAATATGAAGAAGTTTCTACTGTTTGTTTTCATGTTATCGTTTGCAGGTTTGAGTAATGCTATTGCTCAAACAAGGACGATATCCGGAAAAGTTACTTCTGCCACGGATGGGACTCCTTTGCCCGGTGTGAATATCGTTTTAAAAGGAACTACTAATGGAACGGCCACTGGAACAGACGGTACCTATTCGTTAGACGTACCTTCTAAAGGCGGTGTTCTGATATATTCATTTTTAGGATTTGAATCCGTTCAGAAGACCATTGGTTCAAGTAATGAAATAAATGTACAACTGAAACCGGCCACACAGGAGCTTAAGAATGTGGTGGTTGTGGGATATGGAACCCAATCCAAGAAATTTGTTACCGGATCCATTACAAGTGTGTCGGACAGCAGTCTTGCCAATACTCCTGTCACCAGTTTTCAGACAGCTCTTGAGGGAAAAACACCCGGAGCCGTTATAACACAACAAAGCGGTAAGCTCGGACAAGGTATCAGAATTCGAGTCAGAGGATCTTCCTCGGTTACAGCCAGTAATCAACCGTTGTATGTTATTGATGGAATTCCTGTAACATCTTCGAGTCAGGGACGAATCGGTAATGAACCTACAAACCCCTTAGCGAATCTCAACTACGATGATATCGCATCTATTCAGATACTGAAGGATGCTTCAGCTGCGGCTATTTATGGTTCGAGAGCATCAAATGGCGTAGTACTTATAACGACCAAACAGGGTAAAGCCGGTAAAACAAAGATTAATGTTAATACCAGTTATGGAATAGGCCATCCTACCCATTACAAGCAATTCCTGAATGCTAAGCAATATGTGACGTTGTTTATGGAAGCTGCGCAAAACTCGAATAAAATTGATCCATCATTTGACTATGTGAGCTACACGAAAAATTACTTTAATAAATTATCGTTCAATACCTATAGTGATCCCAGTAAACGGTATAATATTCCATGGTCACGTCATGCATTTCAAACAGCTTACTATCGCAAAATGAATATATCGGCAAGTGGTGGTAATGCTGAGACCCGTTTTTATATAAGTGGACATTATTCGAACTCAGATGGGATTGTGATTAATAATGCTTATAAATTGTTGAGTGGGCGGTTGAATATTGATCATCAGGCCAATGATAAGTTGTCATTCGGCGCCAAGTTTTATCTGGCAAGATCTCAAAATGATCGTATCTCTAATGATGATGCATTTTCAACTCCTGTACAGCTAGATGCTCAGCCACCGATTCAGCCGATATATGATCCCAATACAGGTAAGCTGAATGCGAATACACTGTATTATAATGGACTCCTTTCTGCCAAATATGCTTCATCTAATATGATCGTGTTTCATAACCTTAGTAACGCCTATGCGGAGTATGATTTCATGCCTTCGTTGACCTTTCGCAGTGAATTTGGCCTGGATCTGATTAATCAGACCGAGGAAGGATATGCAGGCAGGGAAACGATCGGCAACCCGACCGGTTTTGGCCGTTATCGATATTTGAGAAATTTGAACTACACAATGAATAATTATTTCAAATATCAAAAAACACTCAATAAAGTGCACAGTATCAATGCCACTGTAGGTATGAGTTATGAGAAAGCCGATATTAACTCTTCGGATGTTCAGGGTGAGGGTTTTCCAAACGACTCATTTAAGAAACTGGCCAGTGCATCTAAAATAACAACCGGATCAAGTTCCGGTTCGGGCTATAGTTATGTATCCTATTTCGGCCGCTTAAATTACAAGTATAATGATACATACCTTGTATCTCTGAGTGCCCGTGAAGATGGCTCATCCCGTTTTGGTTTGAATAATCAGTACGGTTTCTTTCCGGCAGCATCTCTTGGATGGATTGTAACCAATGAGTCCTTTATGAAAAATTTCAAGACACTCAGCAATCTGAAATTAAGAGCCAGTTACGGACTGACCGGTAACTCTGATATCGGAAACTTTGATTCCAGGGGATTATATAACGGAACAAATTATGCCGGCTTATCCGGTATTGCTCCAACACAACTGGCAAGTCCCGATTTGAAATGGGAAACGACAGCTCAGTTAGACTTTGGTGTTGATTTCAGCCTGTTTAACGATCGCATAAGTGGTACCGTTGATTACTATGTTAAACATACTCATAACTTACTATTGAATGTGAATGTACCTCAGAGTACCGGTTTTTCACAGGTAATCAAAAATGTGGGTAAACTTAAAAATAATGGTTACGAAGTATCCATTAACACCCAGAATATCAAAGGTGAGTTAAGTTGGACTACCGGATTCAATATCTCTGGTAATAAGAATGTGATCACGAATCTTGGGGGTCAGGTCATAGGTAATATAAACAGGGCCATGGAAGGGCAACCGATTGGTGTCTTCTACATGGTCAAATATGCCGGTGTTGATCCTAAGAACGGGGATGCACTTTATTATCTGAAAGCCGGAAGTGATAAAACCACAAACAACTACAGTAAAGCGGAACGCCAGGTTGTCGGTAATCCGAATCCGAAATTTACCGGTGGTTTTTCAAATGATTTTCATTACAAGGGAATTGATCTGAGCATCTTATTCCAGTATGTATATGGAAACAAGATTTATAATGCTGCGGGTGTCTATCAATCGGTCAATGGTAACTACTATGATAACCAGACAGTCGACCAGATGAACAGATGGCAAAAACCGGGTGATATAACCAACGTACCACAAGCCCGTCTCTTTATGGGAAATGGTCGTCAGACATCATCGAGATGGATATCTGATGGTTCGTACATCCGGCTGAAAAATGTAACGCTTAGTTACAATCTGCCAAGAAGTATAACCAGTAAATGGAATGTAGACAGACTTCGTGTTTATTTAACAGGTATTAATCTACTGACATTTACAAAGTATAAGGGCTGGGATCCGGAAGTAAGTGAAAGCTATTACAGTAATCACATTTCCAATATTAATATTGGACGAAACTTCTATACACCGCCTCAGGCCAGAACTATTACGCTTGGATTAAATATTGGTTTCTGATGATCAATACCAACGACATTAAAGGTTATCACAAAAGAGTATTTATTATGAAATTAATAAAAACAAAGATTTACATACCATTTACCTTCCTTCTGGTACTGTTTATGATTACCAGTTGTGGAAAGGACCTGGGTATAAATCCCCAACAGTCGATTGATGCCAGCATAGCCCTAAAAACGCCGGCCAATGTTAAAGATGCATTATATGGCGCTTATAGCGAGATACAACAAACAGGCGTTTTTGGAAGTGATTACGATATGTACAGCGCTCTGTTATCTTCTACCAATCAGATGTTTTTTTCCGGATCATACCAGGATTACCTGGACGTATACAATAAACGCCAGGTGGCTAATAATGCTTTTACCGGTGAAATGTGGGATACCGGCTATAATGCCATTAATATCTGTAACAATGTACTCAGCTCAATTTCAGTTCTGGATAAGGGCGATCAAAATACCATCCAGGGTGAAGCAGAGTTCATAAGGGGAGTTGTCCTTTTCGAACTCGTAAAATTTTATGGTCTGCCCTGGGATACCAGTACAAATGGCAAGGCAAACAGCGGTGTGCCGATTGTTTTAAAACCCACACTATCTATCACCAAGGATGCCAACGTAAAACGGGCCACAGTCACGCAGGATTACGCCCAGATCATTAAGGACCTGAAGGATGCTGAGTCGAAACTTCCAAAATCGAATTCCGATGGCCGGGCAACAACCTATGCGGCAAGTGCTTTTCTCTCAGAAGTATACCTGGAAAAAGATGATTATAGTAATGCACTGCAAGAAGCTAATAAAGTGATACAATCCGGTGCTTTTTCACTTGTTGCAAATTATGCAGATGAATTCAATAACTCATCCAATACATCGGAGGATATCTTTGATATACAGGAAAACTCGCAAAGTAATCCGGTTTCAGATAACTGGACTTTTTATGCCAGTCTTCCTGGTGTCGGACGCGGTGATATGGATATAGATTCCACGCATTTCATTGCCATGTATCAAAATGGGGATGCTCGGAAAAATATCTATTATGTCGGAACCGGTTTAAAACCTGGTCGCTGGCGTTGCGGTAAATGGAAAGTGCGTTTTACAAATAAACCGATAATACGCCTGGCCGAAATGTACCTGACACGTGCCGAATGTAACTTCCGGTTAAGCTCCGGTGTTGGTGATACCCCGCTAAATGACATCAACAAAATCAGGGAACGAGCCACGTTACCTGATACGAATGCCGTATCACTGAGTTCGATTCTTAAACAACGGTATCTCGAACTGGCCTGGGAAGGTAAACGCCTGGATGATGTCAAGCGATTACATTTGAATGTCGGATCGTTATCGTGGAATGCAAATAAGCTAATCCTGCCAATCCCACAACGTGAAATGGATGTCAACTCGAATATGGTACAAAATCCGGGTTACGATTAATAAAATGTTGACAGTTACTAATCAGGCTTTCTCCTTAACCGGAGAAAGCCTGATTACTTTTTTACTGAATCACTCATACTGAAATAGTATTTGTGATCGAAACCTCTCTTTCCCTGTGTAATACTATAAACCTGGTCAATAATTATTTATGATGTCATGACGAAAACAATTTCTACGATTATAATTTGTGCCTTTCTGCTGTTGACTTGTCGAATCGATAAGCTTCAGGCACAAAGTAAAACATCTCCTAAAGATTTATGGACTCCCGAAGATGTTGTTAATGAAACCTATCCCACCAATTTTACTTTCTCACCCAATGG
>DATFMH010000149.1:0-4393 GCA_035267045.1 Balneolales bacterium | reverse complement strand
CCAACGCTCAGAACCCTGTGATGAGAAATAAATTTGAATAGCTCCGGGTGTAACCCGAAGAAAAAATGAGAAGCATTCTAAACCCCGAAGGGGTTTAATAACGGCATAAACAACCGCAAAAGTATGTTCCGATAGCCATCGGGGCGATCCCCCGATATCTTGCCGCCATATGTGTGATCAACGTTAACCTCAAATAACGCAATAGTTTGTTGGCACGTTAACCCACCCCTACACCCCTCCATTAGAGAGGATTAATCTTAAAGAGGCTATGCCTCTTTAACACCTTCCCTGGGGAAGGTGTAGGATGGGGTTCGTGATCATAGGCTGGTACGTTAATGCCTCATCCATGAGATCCCGGATCGTGGTTCCGGGATGACTTCATTTTGAGTTTGCGATGGTAGTTTGTAGTTGGTTGTTACTAGTTTTTCATCCGGTAGTCGGTATCTTATTTTTAAGATCTGTGTCTTTAAATTTCCATATCAGGAATAACTCTATGTACTCGAAGTACTTCCACTGATCATTGAATTTACGGTGCTGAAATAAGTACGATATCCTGCGCGATAAGCCCTTTTTCATTTTCCACCAGGTCGAATTCAAATATCAGATCGCGACTGGGCAGGAAACTGGTATCAAAATTGGGTTCGAATTGTGAGATATGTGCAAAAACCGTTCTGTAAGGAGAGTCCTTGAAGCGGGAATCCGTTATCCACAACTTATCATCCACCCGTGACAAATAGCGCATAAAACCATATCCGTCACTATGTGAGTAATCATAACAGACTCCTCTTACTCGCGATCCGACAGCACCCCAGTCATAGGGTGAGTCAATGGGTAGTAAACCGGGAATAAGATATCCGGAGATAGACATGTCTACTTCTTTTTTAAGCTTTTCCGACATGTTATCAAAACCGACGAGTTCGACACGGGCACCCATATTCTGAACCGCATTCACTAATTTCTTAAAACTTGGGTCACTGCTTAATAACAATATGCGGTCCAACTCATTCGCTTGTGTAAGGATATCCACGGCCATATCCACATTAATAGGAACAGCCGGAACCGATGTCCCGGTCTCCTCATCCTTGTGATGAACTACGGGAATCTCTATAACTTTATATTCAAAGTCCCTTAAAACCTCGCAGAAACGTTCTGTTTTAGTACGATAACCGTCATCTTCTCCTGCACGGTTCTTATCGTACGCTAAATATACATTCAATCTAATTGGGTAACCACCATCACGGCATGCAAATTTTCGTAAAATATCATATCTAAGTCCAAATCCACCGTTAATAGTTACATCGAATGCATCTACATAAATACCTACTTTTTGATAATCCATCGTGTAATAATATTTCGTAATTAAAGATTGCCACTACTAATATTTAATAATAATAACATGTATAAGAGTTAATTTAACAATTTTCCCATCTCCTACATGTTTTTAAATAAAATCAAACATAATTTGATTTTATTCGTGTTAATAAAGAACCATTATACAGTCCCAAAATCAACAATATCATAATACTTAATAACCATAAAATAACTTTTACTGTAATTTGATTAACAAATAAGGTTGCGTATTCATTTCCCAATATTACAACTATAATGGCTACAACAACCATTATTACGGCCCGCAACATCTGATACGGGATGTGATAGACACTCTGACTGAAATAATAAATCATGACGGCCATTACCAAATAGCTACCGACGGTTGCTATCGCGGCCCCCAGCATACCTTTGTATGGTACAAGTATAATATTTAAAATGACAGTTACCAAGGCTCCGGTAAGTGTTATGACAGGTAATTTTTTTGTTTCTTCCCTGATAAACAACCCTGCCGTAAAATTTACATACCATCCCTGGAACCAATAGGCCATCATCAGATAGGGAACAACGAATAAACCGAGCCAAAAACGATGATTTATCAGGCTGGCATTCAGGACCGGAACTTTTAATGCCACGATCTGGTGTGAAAAAAGACATACACTCACAAATAAAATTCCTGAAACAAGATTAAAATATCTGAACACATCCCGGAACAGTTCCGGTGCCTGCTCATCCTCTGCATGTCGCAGGAAAAACGGCTGCCAGGCCATTCTAAACATCTGTATGAATAACAGCATAAATACGGCAAGTTTGTAACAGGCACTGTAAATCCCAATGATGGCTTCCGGATTATAGCCACTGCCGTATAATGAGACAATAGTATGATGAGGCATCGATTGCAGGAAAAAGCGGTCAAGTGCTTCATTAATGGCATATCCAATACCTGTCGGGACGTATGGCAATCCAAATTTAAGTGCCGTTGTAAGCAGATCTTTACGCGCTACCCCATTCCACATATTGATGGTTAATAACCAAACAGCTACCATGGTCAAACCCGAGGCTATAAGATTACTCACCAGTACCGCTTCAATACCCATCCCCTGTACAACGACCAGGTAAATATTCAACCCGACATTAATCAGTACATTTATCAGCCGGAGAATAGCAAAAGTCCAGGCCCTTCTTACTAATCTCAATTCGGCAAACGGCACAGCAGAGAGCGAGTCGAAAATGAGAATGCCCATCATCATGAGATAGAGCGGATGATGGATGGTTGACATTCCCAATAATGGCGTCAATAATGGTTTGAATAACCACAGGACGAATAATAGCAGCCCTCCTACCGACAATAATGCCAGTTGTAATGTTCGGAACACCGATTTCGCTTGCGACCGGTCGGCGGCGTACCGGAGATAAGCGGATTCCATACCGAATGTAAATACCACATTCAGGAAAATCATAGCCCCAAAAATCAACGATATGATCCCGTATTCACCGGGGGCAAAATAGGCAGTATAAAACGGGACCAGCAGATAATTAATAAACCTTGCGGCAACACTGCTTATGCCATAAACAAGAGTATCTGAAAAAAGCTCATGTAATTTTTTCAATATGCCCCGTGTTTATAATTATTGATCTTTGTGGAGCAATTCAAGAGCTTTCACCCCCAGAATGTAACTGTTGAAACCAAATCCCGCGATCACGCCGTTGCAAGCTCCGGCGGTAATAGATTTATGTCGAAAGGCTTCCCGGGCATGAATATTGGTGATATGAATTTCAACCTTCGGGATGTTCAGCATATGCAAAGCGTCCCTGATTGCCACTGATGTATGCGTAAAACCACCAAAGTTTGCCATTGCTCCATCAATGCCGGAATAGGTAACGAATTTATGTATTTCTTCTATAATTGCACCCTCATGATTACTCTGAAAAAATGTAAAACTGTGATCGGGATAGGTATTCCGTAAAAGCTCCTCCAACGATTCCAGTGTCTGATCACCATATTTTTCGGGTTCTCTTTTACCAAGCATATCCAGATTGGGGCCATTAATAACGAGAATATTCATATCAGCTTTCGAGTTCTTTTCTAATCTTTTCTGCTATTTCTTTCAGATCGTCATTATCAGCTGGTTTTCCGGCACTCAATGAAAAACTCATGATCTTTTTATAGATAGGGATCAGATGCAAATGGGCATGAGGCACTTCCAGTCCTTCCACGATAATACCCGTTCGGATGCATCCCGTGGCCCGATCGATGGCACGTGCAATTTTTTTGGCAAAGATCATCATCGACTGCAATCGTTCATCAGGCACATCGAAAAAGTAATCAACTTCCTCTTTCGGAACTACTAATGTGTGACCTTCACTGACCGGATTGATATCCAAAAAAGCATAATGATGCTCATCTTCAGCTATTTTATGAGAAGGTATTTCCCCTTTAATAATTTTAGAAAATATGGTCGACATAATGGTGTAAGTTCTTTATGGAATTGACGATTTGTAAGATAACAGTCTGTATCTGAATATAAAATACGATAAATGTCGATGAATTCATCGGATATGAAATTTAATAGAACACGGCTAACGCAGATGACACGGATTTCCGCAGATAGTTTAAAAGTTATTGAGTGTATTGGGTTATTGAGGCACAATGATCAATTAGCAATGATCAATGAACAATTAAAAAGCATAGCGCATGGCGCAGAGCACAAAGATTAGTTACTAAGTGTATTAAGGCACAAAGTTCCAGAGTTCCAAAGGCACAGAGGGTTACAGTGTTCAATGAGCAATGATCAATGAACAATAAGTTCTGCCGGTTAACAATGCTAAGCCCGAATGGGCTTTAATATGAATAGCTCCGGGTGCAACCCGGAGAAAAATGGGGAAAAGCCCAAACCCTAAAGGGGTTTAATAATTATTGAGTTCCAGCCTCCGGTTTTATCTCGTGACGGGGTTAAAAAATATCTCGTGACGGGGTTAAAAAATATCTCGTGACGGGACTAAAATTTATCTCGTGATGGGGTTAAAATATATCTCGTGACGGGGCTAAAATATATCTCGTGAT
>DATFMH010000148.1:0-3450 GCA_035267045.1 Balneolales bacterium | reverse complement strand
CCGGTACAATTATGCAATTGCAAGAAGGTGTTTTGAGCGTATACAGAAACCATATTCATGGCTTCCCCATCGACATCAAGACCGATATGTATTTCCAGAGCTAATTTTCGGCCCGATTTTTCATTTTTAACTTCAAGTCTTGAAACAGCACCGATCTGCTTTACATTGGTTTCAAAGACCTTGCCGATTTGCTCAATATTTTCAGCACTAAATTCATTTATCATAGTAGGCTGATATCTAAATCTTATTTATGTACAGTTTTGCATTTCACTTTAAATAATATACCAATCTGAATCCTAACAATAAATTCTATTTATTTGTACGATAAAACTTATCATTAAGATTCAGTTGATTATCAATTTAAAACATCCGGTCTACAAATTTTTTGTTCTGTTTAGCCGTTTTGGGAAATCCAACCATGTCTTGTGTTATACTATCCCCAACCGTGGCGATATGTTTAGCTCTTGTAGTATCGTTCGCTATGTAATAAATACGTTGAAGGACGAACATCCTGCTGGCGGCGTAATATACATTTTGAACAAGCTGCCGTTGACTACTTGACAAATTTGAAGCCTGAGATTTAAGTTTTCGGCTCTTGTCTATATCAGCATTCATTCGAGCTTTTTTACTGGCCGCTTTCAGATCATTCACTTTAGCCATCAGCCGATTCAGATTATCCATAGCATATCCAAGTTCAGATTTTAAGTGAGGATAAGCCTGTAGGCCTAAACGAACAGCATCAGCAGTATCACCCGCTTGAGCATATTTGAAAGCATATCGAATCATAGAACCCTGACTACCGCGTACATGGGAGAATGGGATTTTCTTTTCACCCCATTTCAGCCATTTAATGGTACTATCCGGTTTGTTTTCATTTAAGTAAGTAGAAGCTTCATTGGCAATCAATTCCCGGTCATTGTCAACCATGCGGCGAATATTTTGATCCAAATAGACATGTGGGTTATTCAACCCTCTGTATTTGAAATTTCGCAGACGATTACCATTAACCTTCGTATCGACATATGGCTGATGAGACGGATTCTTTTTAGGAACAACCCGATAGGCATCACCTTGTAACCTGAAATATGATTGTAAATTCAATTGACTGTTATGAGCTACAGTTACTGCAAAATAAACCGGTCGGGCCCATTTATTATTCTTAAGGATATTCAGTACAACATCGTCATGAATCATGGTATAATACAGTTTCTTACCGGATCGGTTCGTTCCTAAATATCTTCCCTGATAATGCCACGTCACCGTACTATCCAGAGAATCAATAGGTATACTGTATTTCATCTTAGGTGATCGCAATACATAATTCTTATTTTTAACGAGACCAATATGGCCTTCCTCCGCATATTTTTCCGTATTATTGGGATCTGATTGGCGATACCGAATGTAATTTTTATCAACCGGAATCGAAATTGTATGCGGCGTATAAAAATCAGATGGTTTATTAAAATTGAATTTCTGTGATAATTGATCTAATTGTTTATTCGTAAATGATATCGGAAGTGGTGGCGATTTATGCGACCATTCATCACGTAGTTGTTTGATATACCATTTCGTATCCAACAGGCTCAGACAGACTACTCGCACATCCGTACGGACGTGTTCGACTTCCTGCAGATACCAGAGTGGAAAGGTATCATTATCTCCATTGGTGAATAAAATAGCATATGGGGCGCAAGAGTTTAAAAGATTATAAGCGTAATCGGCCGCCACATAACGTTTGCTTCGGTCATGATCATTATAATTTTCACGAAGCATATTAAAAGGAACTGCGATAAAACATAATCCCACGATACCATACATTATAAATTTATTTCTCTTCACACTATCTTTGATCAACTCTATCAAGCCGGTTACACCTATACCTATCCAGATAGAAAAGGCAAAGAACGATCCAACATATGAATAATCACGCTCTCGAGGCTGAAATGGATATTGATTCAGATAAATGATGATCGCGATTCCGGTCATTACAAATAAGGCTGTGACACTCAGAGCTCGCTTCCAATCTTTTTCATAATGATAGACTAATCCTATTATTCCCAATATGAAAGGTAGGAAATAGTACACATTATGAGCCGGATTGTTTTTATACCGACTATTAGATGAAAAGCCGGTCGCGACCCCGGTATCCTGTATATCGCTTTGTCTGCCTATAAATTGCCAGGAGAAATAGCGTAAATACATGTGACCGATCTGGTAATCCCAGAAAAAATCCCAGTCATTATTGTATTGAGCATATTTATTCAGATACTTCTGTCCCTGTCCGTAGTAACGCCGTGGGAAAAGTACCTTATGGCTGTGATCAATTCGTCCGAGTCGATTATTGTAATCATATCCATAAAGCAAAGGAGTACTTCCATACTGTGTCCGGTTGATATAATTCACAAACGATTGAACTGATTGCGGATCATTTTCGTCGATTGGGGGATTTTCCTTAGATCTGATCATAACCAATGAATAACTGGAAAACCCAATAAGAATCATAGAATAACAAACAAACGCAATATTTAGTAAGCGCATTTTTTTCTTATGCGTATAATAAATCGCATAGACAATGACAGCTAAAAACAAAATCAGAAATACAAGAGGGGAGATGATTCCTACGGTCGCATTTGAAATATCCCCGGATATTTTAGGTAAATCTGAAATAGTTATAGGATAAATCACAAGTAAAGATGCCGAGGTGGTAAGCATCATCATCACAAAAGAAAACAGTGTTACTCTGAATTTTTTGAAATAGACAATGGGAATTACAAAAAATATGGCAAGAAGACTTAATAAATGAACTCCGATAGCTAAACCTATAACATAAGAAACCAGAACGAGCCATCTTTCATTATAGGGACTATCATGATGTTCCGCCCATTTCAAAACCAGCCAAACGACCAAAGCCATGAAAAACAAGGAGGTAGCGAACACATTACTTTCCACAGCGTTAAACCAGAACGAGTCGGTAACCGCGAATGTGATAGCTCCCAAAATTGCGCCAGCATATAAAGAAACTTTTTCCAGATTTGTATACTTGTCGGGATTACCTTTAAACTCGGTAATTAACTGAACTATGATTAGGTATAGAAGCATTACAGAAACGGCAGAGACAAAACCGCTCATAAAGTTTATACAATAGGCCACCTTGTCAGCAGGGGCAAACATCGAAACCACATGGCCTAATAAGATAAATAACGGGGCACCCGGCGGATGAGCTATTTCAAGTCCATGTGCAACGGCAATGAACTCGCCCGGATCCCAAAAACTTGCAGTAGGTGCCAGCGTAAGGATGTATAAAATCAGAGCATATAAAAATACAAGAGCTGCGAATAATTTATTTAAAGTTTTGTGTTCTGTACGTAACTGCATTAATTATTAGTAGTTATTGTTAATAGCCATCTGTTGAGAAAATAATTCATACAATAAGATGTAGAACCAACGCAT
>DATFMH010000147.1:0-136988 GCA_035267045.1 Balneolales bacterium | reverse complement strand
ATGAACTGTTGTTTTGTAAAGCCAATGTGACTGTAATCAGTCCAGCGTTAAATAATAATCTTCAGATCAGGCATGCAAAAGATCATTTTCAATGGATATCACGCAATTATATGCATGGCGACCTAAAAGGCGCCTTTCTTGTGATAGTGGCAGATTACGGAAACACAAAGACTCAGGAAATATTTGAAGAGGCTGATAATCTGGGAATCCTGATTAACGTAATGGATGACATTCCTCATTGTAATTTCACCTTCGGATCGATGGTAAAACGCGGACCTTTGACTATCTCCATATCCACAAGCGGAGCTGCCCCGACTATGGCTGTTCGCCTGCGCGAACGTTTTGAAAATGAGTTCGGGGAGGAATATGAATCCCTATTAAAATTTATGAAAGCTCTCAGAAATCCGGTTAAGAATACTTTCCCCGATTTTAAGACCCGTAAACAAAAATGGTATAAACTTGTCGATTCGGGTATTCTTGATTATTACCGCCAAAACGACCTTGACAAAGTATATGAGAGAGCCTCCTCTATCATGGGTAAAGAGGTAGTTCAAAAAGCATTGAACCTGTTAATGGAAGAATCCGGATAATTAAATCAGGCCGTTTATATCCTGAATTTATTGACCCAGATTTTTTTTATTTTTATCAATTTGTGAATAAAATACCTGATTTAATCATATTTTTGAGTGCTCTTTACCGGTTCTTTTAGACTCTCCGGAACTTATATTATCGATTAAGTATTGCGAAGCGCCTGATCGATATCGTTCCGAATATCATCCGTATCTTCCAATCCCACCGATATTCGAATTAATCCGGGTGTAATATTTACGGCTTGCCGTTCTTCTTCTGTCAGCTTAGAATGGGTTGTCGAAGCCGGGTGAGTTGCAATAGTACGTGTATCACCTAAATTCGCAGAAAGAGATAATAACCCAAGATTATCCAAAAATAATTTTGCAGCATCATATCCACCTTTCACCTCGAATACTACAATCCCTCCCCCCGCTTTCATCTGTTTTGTCGCCAGATCGTGCTGTGGATGACTTTTCAGGAACGGATATTTTACGAAGGCAACTTTATCATGATCTTCTAAAAATCGTGCGAGCTTTAACGCATTTGAACAATGCCGGTCCATGCGGGCTGCCAATGTCTCCAGGCTCTTCGAAAATATCCATGCATTAAATGGTGATAATGCCGGGCCCGATTGTTTCATAAAAAAACGAATCTCTGACATATATCGCTCTTTACCTACAATAACGCCTCCTATGGCTCTCCCCTGACCGTCAATAAATTTTGTGGCGGAATGTACAACAATATCGGTTCCGTACTTAACAGGTTGTTGAAGATATGGTGTGGCAAAACAGTTATCAACTACCATAATAAGATCATGTTCTTTAGCCATATTTCCGACCCACTCCAAATCAATTAAATCAAGACCCGGATTAGAAGGAGTTTCCAGAAAGATTACACGGGTATTATCACGAATTTGTTTTTCCCACTCATCAGGTTCAGCAATATCAACATATGTGTGTGAAATTCCCCATTTAGGAAGTATGGAAGTCAATATCTGATGGGTTGACCCAAATACAGATCTTGAAACCAAAATATGATCTCCATTATCTAATAATGCAGCCAATGTAGAAAAAATAGCAGCCATACCCGACGCCGTGGCGACACCCTCTTCGGCACCTTCAAGCCGGCACATTTTCTCCACAAATTCATCCGTATTGGGATTTGAATACCGGCTGTATACATTTCCATCTATTTCATTTGCAAATAGAGCTCTTGCATGTTCTGCCGAATCAAAAACAAAACTGGAAGTCATGTATAATGGGGTGGAATGTTCTTTCTGAGAAGTACGTACCGATTGTATGCGGATACTGTCCGTATCAAATTTATTATCAGCCATTAATAGAGAGATTATGGGGGTTTAAACGGTCAACAGTAAATATCTTTCGTTACAATATAGATGATAGAAATTATAAATACAGGGTGAATAGATTATCAGATATAAATTTAACTACAGATATATGAAATACTCAGATTTAATAGGCACAGAATAGGAATCTCAGCAGCCTGGAAATATCCATCTGTTATAAAAAATTACGTATCAATAATGTAACCCTTCGGCTCCAAATGTAAACACACGGGAAACGTTAAAACCGAAGTGTATATCTCCAACCCAGAAATTTCCCCGGGTATACCGAAGAATATCCTGCGGGTTATAATATTCCGTATTCGATATAAAAAGTTGAAAAACATGGCTGCCGGTCTCGATATTCACCCCTACTGTGAACATGTTGTAATTACCCTTTGCCTTATTAATTTGGGGAATATATTCCATAGCAAAAGCCATATGATCGGTTAATTTAAAACGGCCGGCCATAATCAGTCCATATGTATCATTTTTTTCACCTTCAAATACTTTGTTGAAATGTGCATAAACAGGTGATATTTGTAAACTTAAATTATCTGAAAACTTACGGGCAGTCATAATCATAAACATATAACCGAGTTTGTCAGAAAACGTATATGGTTCCTGATATGCATGTGGACGGGTATTAATACTTATATCTCCAGCCATTGAGAGGTGAATGGGAACATTATTATTTTGTCTTTGATAAAGCAGTGTATATTTAACACGTCCATCAATAGATTTGTTATACGATGTTCGTCCTATTCCAACCGAAAAACGATCTTTAACCCCATAATCAAGCCCCAGGCGTATATTAGCTGACACATCTAATCCAAAAAATTCTTTAACACCCGAATTAATCGGCCCAAATGTATGGTAAATGCTCATATAGAGTGTATTGTTATAGGGATTTTTTACTGAATTGGTCAAAAGTATATTTGGTGCTTTAAAAATGGCCTTTACAGGTATATTGGCCTTTACCCGTTCCCTTTTCATTTGCCCCATTGCCAAACCAAGACAACCGAAAATGATATAAAGAAAAACAAAGACCCTTACCATATATTGATATAATTTCATTACAAATAGTGACTATTCAGTTAATCAGGCTGTACTTTTAATTCCGCCTGGATTGAAATGTGAATCGTCCTGTTTACCCTGAGAAACAAAAATCTGGGAATGTCAATCTTATAATCCTGTAACTGAAGCGGCCAGCTTGCTTTTACAATAAGCCTGTCATTTTCTTTCAATAAATTTCCATTGATTTGAATCTTATGACTGATACCATGCACTTTAAAATTTCCCTTGACTGCCACTTTCTGAGTATCGGAACCGGAGGAATCTGTAATACCAGTCAATTTTCCGTATAAAGATGCGAATGGATATTTATCAACTTCGAGATAGTCCTCATACATGTGTTCATCTCTCAGCTTAATACCGGTATTCAATGTCGATAAATCGATATAAAAATCTACAGTGGAATCTTTAAGATTGATTTTACCGGTTAAATATTCCGACTTCCCAGTGAAATCCTCTAACGTCGATTGAGAACTGAATTCTGCATATCCGTTTTTGGTAAAATAAATTTGAGCATTTGCCGGATAATGAAACAGCAAAAGTATAAATAGTAATGATATGATGATTGATAAATTACGAGGCATACTTTTCATTAACTGTTTTCTTTAGCCCCACGGTTGATCCATGCCTTCAAAGTATCGATCTGTGACTGACTTAGAGGATTCCCCCCTTTCGGCATTCTTACTCCAAATGCAGGATTATTACTACTTATTTTATCAATAATCGGGCTGTTGGCTGCATCACCAGGATTTATGATTTTGGCACCGTATTGAACACCTGTACTATTCAATACTGCGGTATAATTATTCAGGCTGACGCCACTGGTTGGCCCGGGAATATGACAACCTGTTCCGCCACAGCTACCATTAAAAATCGGCTCTATATTATTTGCATAATACGTACCAGAATTCCCGTTATTCCCCCCATTACCATTTGTACCTGTGCTATTATTTGAACAGGACCAGGCTAACAGTAAAAACATTACAAAAATATAGATGGAATGTTTTGATTGATGATGCTCCTTTTCCATAATTAACTCCCATTTCGTGTGTGATATATATGTGGGGATTATTATGAACCTTACTACTGATTTGTAATATCAACTTTCCAATGCAATTGAAATCACAAAACAATCTTTGTTGTAGTTAGATGCACTTTTTTACGAAAGGTTACAAATCAGTTATATTGAACCGGATGCCGATCAAAATTATTCCCCCCCGAGGCAACCATTACAGCATGTACTTCCGTATATACTAATAAATGAAGTAAAAACTGTACGTCATTTATGGCAAAAATACAGAATACTCACTAGGCCAGGTACTATATAATCTCAGATTCCCCACACAAAGGTCAGTATAATCGTCACATATGTAATGAAATCTATGAGAATCTATATGGAAAGGTTAAATATCATGGGTCCTTTAAAACCTCTTATTATTCGTTATGGGGAAATCAATAATCTTCCGGATGAAGAGATAGTGCAATTGGTACTTAATAGGGATAAGCATGTATACAAAATAATTATAAACAGATATAGCCAGCAACTATATCGAGTTATTTATGCTATTCTTCACGATGCTGATTCAACCAGAGAAACATTACAAATATCATTTGTTAAAGCTTATGAGAAATTAAGCCAGTTCAAAGGTCAATCAAAATATTCCACCTGGTTAACACGGATAGCAATTAATGAAGCACTTATGAAACAGAGGAAAGAGAAAAAGTATACTGTTGGACTCGAGTCTCATGAAAGCAGGTCATTTTACAATATTCATTGCCTCTTCCATTCTGGTAGATATAATCCTGAAATGTGCACTATCAGAAATGAAATACGCCATCTCATTGAAAATGCCATCGCTTCCCTTCCTGAAAAATATAGAGTTGTATTTCAATTGAGAGAAATTGACGGATTCGATGTAGAAGAAACATCCAAAAGTTTAAGAATATCACCTGGTAATGTAAAAATCAGATTACACAGGGCAAAAAAACGTTTACGTGAGTTACTCAGAGATCATAATTTTACTGATGATTATCACATGTATAATTATCCCGAGTACGGCCGCACGTTTTCGGAGGTGGTCGGACCTTTTGTGAAATGATATAAACCTAACATCTACATGTTTCTTTAAGAAATAATCCGAATATTAACAATAAGATGTTCATATAACAAGCATTATCAATGTGTAGTATGTCATAATAAAATAGCTACTGAGCTAATATAAGTATCCCCACATGATTGACAGAGGATTACAGCATCTGATAACAGGGTGCAAAAAACAGGATCGTTCAAGTCAAAAAGGGCTATATAAAGCATACTATGGCTTTGCTATGTCGATATGTTTACGCTATGCCTGTAACAGGTATGAAGCCTCTGAAATATTGAATGAAGGTTTTTTTAAAGTCCTTACTAATATCCGGAATTATGATACTGGCAAGCCTTTTAAACCTTGGATTGGCAAAATAATGACAAATGCAGCAATCGACTATTACCGTGCAAATTTGAAAACGAACCAATTTGACGATCTTGGAAAGGCCGGTACATTCACTGATGGGGCAGTTATCGTGGGGAAGCTGGCTTATCAGGATATACTGGCCTTTATCCAACGTTTAACACCTGCATACAGAACTGTATTTAATTTATATGCCATTGATGGTTATACACATAAAGAAATATCTGAAATTCTTGATATCAGTATAGGAACTTCAAAATCAAACTTGTTTAAAGCCAGGCAAAGATTACAGGATATGATACTCAGTGAGTCCCGGCTGGCTGAAGAAACACATAAAAAAATCCGGAAAATAAATTCGAATGAATTATAATATGAAAAAGTTTGATGATAATATTGACAACATCTTCAGAAAGAAATTGGAAGATGGTGAAAATCATATTGAGTTCAGGGAAAATGATTGGCATGCACTTGAAGAAAAACTAAACAGACGATCTACGAAAATTTTCTGGTCACGTATGTTAAGTGCAGCTGCGGTCTTATTATTAGTATTTTTAAGTTCATGGTTAATTATTAACTGGATTAGTATCAATGGGAAGAACTCATCTCCAACAGGTAACGTGCAGGCGGTATTACCCTCTCCGTCAAAACCGACCTTACCTCCACCGGAAACTCAAAGCAAACCATTAAATTCCGGTAATAATACAAAAATAAAGAAAAAAGCTATTAACGACGGTTCAAAAGCAAACAAAAGTAATACGCTTACTGTCACTAGTTCCGATCAACAAAAGCTAAGGATATCCCAAAAGCAGTTAAATATATCTGAGATATCAACTATAAAACCAAAAATTATTGCGCAGGCCGAAACTACCCCAATAAACCGTGGAAATATTGTAATGATTAATACTCAACATAACATATCACCATCATCCCCATTCATAACAAACGAGCATACTTCAGGAAAATGGAATAAATACAATGTAAGTCTTTTTGCATCCACTGATATGAATGGAGCCGGCAATTTTCATTACAACTCGGTAGGCGGTGATATCGGTGTATTGCTCTCAGCTCACCTTTTTGGAAATTGGACGGTAAGTACAGGTGCTGTCTATGCAAAAAAACCATATTCCATAACATTTAGTCAATATGATAAAAACGGAGGATACCCTTTTCCCGGGAGACCAGATGAGGTTCACGCCGATTGTCGTGTACTGGATATCCCTTTGAATATCTTTTACACCATTATGAATAGAAAAAAAGACAGGATATCATTGGGAAGCGGAATCTCCTCATATATTATGTTAAAAGAAGATTACTACTTCAATTACGCTTCATCTTACAATGTGAATGCTAAAGAACTTAGTATTACTAATCAAAACAGGCATTGGTTTAGTGTAGTAAATTTCCAAATATCCTATGAAAGAAAACTTACCCCTAATCTGAGTATGGGATTAGAACCATATCTTAAGCTACCCATAAATAATATTGGCTATGGAAGAGTTAAATTACAATCTATGGGAATGGCACTCAAATTAAGCTGGGGTTTTTCACAGTTTTAAAAAAAAGCCGGCTATAATCCGGCTTTTTCCGGGATAAATCCGTTGTCAGTCTTTTTGTAAGCCCAATGCCGCCAAACCTTGATCAAAAACTATATCCGTTGGGATATTGGCTTCGGATAAACGATCCAAATCTTTTTGTAACTGGTCTCCGATTTTACCGTCTTTTTCAATCCATGCTGTTACACCATCGTAATCACCATTACCCTGTAATGTCAGAATTTTATTAGACAGCGAGTTTATGGCATCCTGCATCTTATCGAAATTAACACGATAAGTTCCCGTCTTATCGTCACGGGTAAAAGCACCCATATCCTCGAAATAGTTAAAACGCAGTACATTGGCGCGGCCGTGTGCATCGGATGCGCCAAAACGAACAGAGCGGAAAATACTGGCCATAAATGTCACATAATGATCTTTCAAAGTGGCATTGGTGATTTCTCCTTTATCGAGCAATTTTGTAACCATGAACAAACCAAGAATATCGGCTTTCCCCTCTTCAAGTGCCGAGGCTCTTTCTTTAAGTGACTCCCGTACGGTTCCTTTACCGTTTATAGTATTTTTTATTCCCAAGCCATGAGCTACCTCATGAAACATGGTATTATTAAAAAATGCATCGAAACTAATATATTGACGTTGATCGGGAGCGATCAGCATATTCGCGATGGGTACCAATATCTTATCGAATTTTGCTTTCATAGCATTTTTAAGCTGTAAACGACGGGTTCCTTTTTGCAATTGAACTTCCTCGTCATTTGGCAGGTTAATGGCTATGGTTTTTGAGCCGGCATTACTGTCACCGGAATAATAAACAGCATCATAAGCATTCAGATCAGAATCGGAACCCGGTTTCTCCTGTTTGTATTTTGTACCTACCGGCAACTCTTTCTGTAAATCAGGGAGCATCCTGATATACTTCGACAGCTTTTGACTCCACACCTGATCTTTAACCAGTACATATGCCTCATGCGAAGCTTTATAACCAAATAACTGGTCTTCATATGTTTCAATAGGGCCAATTACGATATCCAAATGGTTATTTTTCATATCCAGCCATGCCAAATCGCTGGCTTGATAGTCATCCGTCAACAAGGCTTCAGCGCGTAAATTCAGATATTTCTTTAGTCCGGGATCTTCCGCATATTCAGAGGCTTCCTGTAATTTTTCTGCTGCCAATTTATGTTCTTTGGCAAATGCAACATGATATGGTATCGCATATAGCGTCTCATTACCTTTACGACGAACAAGAGTGTATAAACTTTTTAACCCCGGTGCATGCGAAGATTCAAATTCCTTTTTCGTCATATCCGCCGGATAAAAATTGGCCCCCTTAGGTTTTGCACCGATTCCATTGACAAACGGTTCATCATTGTTCAAACGATCCCAGGGTCCATAATTTATTTTAGCAAATGCACGATAATCATCATCAGGTAGATCATTCATTAAATCTTCTTTACTGCCATAAGCTTCTTTCCAAAAAACATCGTCCATAGCTTTTGCCGCATCGATCAGTAACGGAATCATTTTCTTTTCATTATCCGTTAATTTGCTCATATCTGTGGTGAGTTTCACTTCAGTATATTTATTCAACTGATCTTTTATTGGCATATCCTTCTTAGGAGTTAGTGTTTGTGCTTTTGCGGAACTTCCGACAAAAAACACGAATAATGTCAAAAGCCCAATTATTGGTGATACCTTTTTCAGAAATGGTTTCATAGTCTCCCTCAATCATTTGTTATTTAAGTAAAAATCCTCTTGTCGCGTAATTTATGAAAAGAAGCAATTAATATCCTGCAATTTGCGGATAACAGTTTAATATATAGATATTTATATTTTAGAATTTAACTGTAATCATACGTCCTTATAATCCAAACAGTTAAAACATATCATCATCTTACTATTTAAATTCTCTTCCAAAAGGTTAATTGCAATAAAAACCTGTCGATATTCTTTTATCTTCCTTAAATTAATCGATAATTATGCTATTCTGTATCTTAATAATTATTACCATCAGATAGCAATAATGTTTAGGGAATTTCTTTACTGTGTTATCCTCGTTTAATACCTTTTGTAAAACAAACAATTATTATACTTTGGGATCTTTCAAAAAAACTAAAATAATATCAGTTCTTCTATTCGCGGTTTTATTTTTCATCTATTTGCCTCACAATCAACCTGTCTTTGCTCAAAAAAAACCTGCTTTAAAAAAAGTGACTGTAGCTGAAAGAAGAGATGGCAAAGGTTATGTGATTCGTTTTGGAATGACGGCACCGGCGGATTCATTTGTGGTTATTCAACCGTCTGACAGCCTGATTCAGTTGGCCGTTTATAAAAAGGATTTGCAAACAGATCATGTAAAAATCACAAACCGACATAAAGAAATACGTGCTATTAAACTCCATGTAATTCCTCATGGTACGGGGATAGATATTCATGTCGAAAAGAATCATTACATGATCGCATCTGCCTACCCCGATGCCAACAAACACGATTTGCTAGTTGGATTAACTAAAGCGTCGAAAAAGGATTTATCTCTATTAACAAAAGGTATCCACAAAGTACTGTGGAGTGATCTCGAGGTACCTTCAGATAGTATTAATACCAATTTAAAAGTAGCCTCTTTACCTAAAAAAGATAACAACTCTTCCGAAGATGCCTCTTATTACGAGATGAAAAAGAAAATCAAATTTGACACGGTAGTCATTGATGCCGGGCATGGCGGGAAGGACCCCGGTACGATTGGTTATCACCATGTGGAAGAAAAAAATATCGCCCTGGCTGTTGCTCTTAAACTCGGAGCTTATATCAAAAAATATCTACCCGGAGTAAAAGTCGTTTATACCAGGGATAAAGACGAATTCATCCCTTTAGAGGAACGCGGGCATATTGCCAATAAAGCGCAGGGAGATTTATTCATTTCGATACATTGCAACTCTTCACCCGCCAGAAGCGCCCATGGTACTGAAATTTATTTTCTGGGATTACATCATACCAAAGATGCTTACGAAGTCATGAAGAAAGAGAATAGTGTGGTCAAACTGGAAGATAACAATGATAAAAAATCTCAATTATCGGAAGAACAGCTTCTCATATATGAATTAGCCAATAGCGGGTATATGTCTAATGCCGAAAAATTTGCTGAAGATATCGATCATCAGTTTAAAGACAGAGCCCATCGACATAGCAGAGGCATCAAGCAAGCCGGTTTCATTGTGTTATATTATGCCTCAATGCCTGCCGTTCTGGTGGAATTGGGTTTTATAAGTAATCCACGCGAAGAAAAGTTCTTGCATAGTAAATACGGACAGACTATTATGGCTTCGGCGTTATTCAGAGCTGTTCGGAAATACAAAGAACAGATCGATCAAAGTCAGAATATTTCAACTAATTAAGCAGAGTAACCGTTTTAAAAAGTGGCAGAAAAACCCTTAATCATTGGCGTTGCCGGAGGTAGTGGATCCGGTAAAACTACCGTTGTAAATCATTTGGTAGAGCGTATCGGTCAGGAAAATATTGTTCTCATTCAGCACGACTCATATTATCGTGATTTGAAACATCTCCCCTTTGAAGAACGCACCAAACAAAATTTTGACCACCCATCAGCGCTCGAAACGGAATTAATGGTTCGTCATATCAACGCACTTATTGAAGGATACAGTGTTGAAATACCTATTTATAATTTTGCAAAGCATATTCGTTCGGATGAGACTTTTGAGATTTATCCATGCGAAGTCATTTTAATTGACGGTATCCTCATTTTTTACGAGAAGGAACTGCGTGATCTAATGGGTATCAAAATATTTGTGGATACAGACGATGATATTCGCTTACTTCGCCGGCTGAGGCGTGATATCCAGGAGCGTGAGCGGCAACTCGACAGTGTCTTATCTCAATACGAACGTTTTGTACGACCTATGCACCTGGAATTTGTGGAACCTACCAAACGTTATGCCGATATTATCATTCCCCATGGTGGTGAAAATACAGTCGCTCTGGATATGGTTGATTCCCTCATAAAAAGTAAGTTGGGATTATTTGATTAATCGTTAATTGATTGAGCAAATATTCTCATTCCTTCAAAAACAAGGTTAGAATCGATAGTGGCACGTTTGTCAATATGATTTTGAATAAGTTGAGCATCTCCGCCGGTCAGCCAGAGTCTAAATGAACCATATTCGTTGTGATAACGATCTAAAGCCTTATTAATAGCATCCAGGAAAACACCTGTTATTCCCCATTGTAATGACTTACTTGTCGATTTGCCCGGCCACTTATCAGGTATTGATCTTTCGACAGCAGGTAAAGCCGGTGCATATTGTTGCAATCCATTTTCCAAAATTCGCAACCCTGGCATAATCACGCCCCCCCGAAAGACTTTGTTTACATCCATATAATCAATTGTGCAGGCTGTTCCGGCATCGATAACGACAACGGCATCACCGGATTTATAACTAGCACCCACACACGCTAAATACCTATCGATCCCAAGTGATTCGGGCGTTTCATAATCCAGCTTGTCCGAAGAGATATCCTGAATATGTAAAGAATAAATTTGAATCGTCGAAATGATATCATGTATTTTAGCGCTTAACTCATTTACAACACTGGATAATATGATTTTAGAATACCGGGAAATGTTTTTTGAAAAATAATCTATCAATAAATGCAAATCTTTATGTGGAATATGCAACACATCAACCCATTTGGCATCCCTGAAAGTTTTAACTTTAATCATGGAATTTCCGATATCGACATATAATATTTTTCCGGAATCTTTTAGCTGTTCAGTTTCGTTCATGTATTGATTACCTTAATGCTAATAATGTGTGAGATTACAAGATAAAGTAA
Organism: Balneolales bacterium; assembly: GCA_035267045.1. GTDB lineage: Bacteria > Bacteroidota > Rhodothermia > Balneolales > DATFMH01 > DATFMH01. The sequence continues at coordinate 125,151 of DATFMH010000147.1, read as the reverse complement.
CTTTTTTTTAACTATGATTTTAGATTCTAAAATAGCTGTTGTTACAGGTGCAAGCAGTGGACTCGGTTCCGCTTTTAGTAAAGCTTTAATTGATAAAGGTTCAACTGTTTACGGTTTAGCCCGTAGTGAAAAAAAGCTAAAAAAAATACAAAAGGAAATTGGAGATAAATTCATTCCTGTTATACATGATGTCACCGATGCTGAAAAACTCGAGTATTGGGTTAAACATACCTTTAACAGCAAACATTTACCGGATATACTTATCAACAATGCCGGGATCGGGATTTTCAGTGAAACCGATCAATTGAGCCTTGATGATTGGCACACTATGGTAGAAACCAACCTGTCAGCTGTCTTTTACCTTAGCAGACTTATCATCCCTCTGATGAAACAAAATCAATCAACAAACCATATTATCAATATCGGTTCTATTGCGGGTAAAGTAAGTAATCCCCAGTTATCCGGTTATAATGCTTCAAAATTTGGATTAACCGGTTTCAGTGAATCACTCATGAAGGAAGTTCGGTATGATAAAATAAAAGTTACATGCCTATTCCCCGGTTCAACCGCCACTAATTTTTTCAAAAATACGGGTGGATCTGAAGCTCACGCCAATATGCTGCAACCCGAAGACGTTGCAGATACATTGATTCATGTTCTGGAGACACCAGATAACTTTCTCATTAACGAGGTTGTGATGCGCCCGTTAAATCCCAAGCCACCTGAAGATTAATTTATGCGGTCATCAGTTATCCCGTTACTTTTTATCATATTTGCAGGATTTTTCCTGGTCCAATGCGGTGATTCCGGTAAGCCAAAGGATCTCATACCGCAAGATAAATATGAGAACCTGCTTGTTGAGTTCCAGCTTCTGAAAAGTTATCAAAGCATCTATGAGGATTCTTTAAAAACAGAAAACTTAAGACGTAAGATCCTGAATCATTATAACGTGACCCTTGATCAATTTAAGCGGAGTAATAAATATTATGAACTTAATCATAAAAAAGAGCATCAAAGGCTTAAAACAGCGCTGGATCATTTAAACGAAGAACGGGATAGAATTTGGGACCTGCGAAAAAAACAAGAATCCAAATCATCTAAAAATAGTAAAACGAAAACTGATTCTATAAATCAGAAAGATAAAAGACGGGAACTTCACTAACATTCGTTGAAACTATACCTTCTTTTAAAAGCATCTTAAGGGTCTGATCAAGATCATATTTTCTAATGCCCGTTTTTTCTACCAGTTGACGATTGGTTAGGGGTTTATCTTTCAAAGCGTTATAAATCGCCCGGACATTTTCGGTCCTGACAACATCAGTGAACTTTTTTGTTCTTTCTGTACATACATCACATATACCACAATAACCCGGTACACGTTTTTCCCCAAAATAGGTACGTATAAACTTACTGCGACACGTGTTTGTCCTAACATAGTCATGCATAAATTCGAGTTTTTTCAAAAGGATATTTCGGTATTGCTCTATGATTCTCGCTGTATAGGGCAGTTTTGAATAACGTGAATCATGCAAGTTTACAAGGGGATTCCCATTCCGTATTTCATAATTAATGACCTGTTCATTTTGCAATATTTCCATGCCCTTGACTATCTGATTGAATGATTTATCCAATTTATCGCACAAATATCCATCTTCCAGGAAAATCATTTCGTGTTGAGATTCTGGTCCGTATAATCGAAATAGTTGATCTATAAAATCGGCTTTTGCTTTATTTTTTGTTGTATCAATGAGATCAATTAAGGCATTGTGGCTTAGCACGAATTGTGTCCCTATGGAAGATTTATAGTCCGATACCATGGTAAGAACATCAAACTGATCAAGCATTCTCAAACCGGATAATTGAATACGATGTGATAATTTATTTCTACGAACCAATTCATCAACATCAACCTGGAAAGTCTGTTCATAAACAGCGCCAATAGCCAGATCCATACTATCACATAATGCGTCATAAACTTTTTGTAACACATCCCGGCCCGGATATGCCTGCTCTATATGTTTTTTGACACGCCTGTAATCCGTTTCGCGGTATAACAATATTGGATAAGCCAACTTACCGTCACGGCCTGCACGACCCGCCTCCTGATAATAATTTTCAAGAGAGTTGGGCATGTCATAATGGAAAACATAACGACAATCCGGTTTATCGATTCCCATTCCGAACGCATTGGTAGCCACAATCCATTGAACATGGCCATCTAACCACGATTGTTGAACTTTTTTACGCTCTTCAGACTCCATACCGGCATGATATGATAACGCACCATACCCTTTTTCATTCAATATCTCAGCAAGCTGATCGCATTTTCTTCTTGTATTGGCATAGATCAACCCGGAGGCATCCCCGGCACGTCTCAATAACTGTAATAATTTTGATAATTTTTGTTCACTTTCGGTTACCCACCACTTCAAATTCGGACGTTCGAAGCCGCCACTTATAATATTCGGTTCATCAAAATGCAATGATTGACAGATATCCTCCTGTACTTCCGGTGTAGCTGTCGCTGTTAGAGCTAACCAGGTTATGTCATCTTTAACCTGTTCAAAGGAATCGTAAATGGTACGGTAAGACGGACGGAAGTCATGTCCCCATTCCGAGATACAATGTGCCTCGTCGACGGCAACCAGTTTTATATTCAGATTGGGCAATTCATATTGCCAGGTTGGTGTTGTCAGCCGTTCCGGTGAACAGTATAATATGGAATACATTCCGTTACGAGCATTAATCAACCTTTGTTCGATCTCATAATCAGGGAGCGTGCTGTTTATAAAAGTGGCATTGATATTCAGTTGCTGGAGTTGGCTAATCTGATCTTGCATTAGAGCTATGAGTGGAGATATTACTATTGTCAAGCCATCCAGAACGGAAGCCGGCAATTGATAGCATAATGATTTACCTCCCCCGGTTGGAAACAATACCAGGGTGTCATCACCATTTAATATCGATCGGACGGCCTCTTCCTGTTTATCTCTGAAAGAAGAAAACCCCCATATCTCTTTTAAATTTATGACCGCTTTATCAAATAAGGTATCCGGCATTCTTCATATATAATGTTACAACCTTTACTAAAACACCCACAACATACTTGTAAAAATAAAAAAACGCATGTCCTTTAAACAGAACATGCGTTTATTTCGATATATTTGATAATATATTAGAATAGAGCCTTCAGATATTCCCTTCGCATCCTTGCAATAGCTGCAATAGAGATGCCTTTAGGACAAACTGCTTCACATTCGGCATGATTTGAACAATCGCCAAAACCTTCGGCATCCATTTGCTCAACCATTGCACGAACACGTTTCTTACGTTCTGGATCGCCCTGTGGCAAGAGAGCTAATTGAGATATCTTTGCCCCGGTAAATAAAGAAGCAGAGGAATTTGGGCAGGCAGCCACACAGGCTCCGCAACCAATGCACGTTGCAAAATCAAACGCCTCATCTGCTGTTTCTTTACCGATAGGTATAGCATTGGCATCAGGTGTTCCTCCCGTATTAACGGAAACATATCCACCGGCCTGCATAATACGGTCGAAAGCACTTCTATCGGTAACAAGATCTTTAACAATAGGAAATGCTTTTGCACGCCATGGTTCTATATAAACGGTATCACCGTCATTAAAATGACGCATGTGCAACTGGCAAACAGCGGTTGCTTTTTGTGGGCCATGTGCAATACCGTTTACAACCATACTGCATGATCCACAAATACCTTCACGGCAATCGTGTTCAAATTCAATTGGACGTTCACCCTTTTTGATCAACTCTTCATTCAGGATGTCGAGCATTTCAAGAAAAGACATATCGGGTGATACGTTGTCGAGATCGTAATCAACCAATTTTCCCGAACTGTTCGGGCCTTCCTGTCTCCAGATTTTAAGATGAAGTTTCATGGAATCTTTACTCATAATTTCTTCTCCCTATTTATAGCTTCGCTGGCTGAGTTTAACGTTTTCAAAGGTCAGATTTTCTTTATGAAGCTCGGGCTTCTTATCATCTCCTTTGTATTCCCATGCAGCGACATAGCTAAATTCATCATCGTTTCTAAGAGCTTCGCCTTCTTCCGTTTGATACTCATCACGGAAATGGCAGCCGCACGACTCTTCACGGTGAAGAGCGTCTTCGGCCATCAGTTCTCCGAGTTCAAGGAAATCGGCTACCCGGCCAGCGAATTCGAGATATTTGTTGAACGTATTTTTTTCACCCGTCAATTTAAGGTTACTCCAGAACTCTTCTTTGAGCTCTTTAATCTCTTTTATTGCTTCCTGAAGACCTTCTTTAGTACGGGCCATACCAACTTTATCCCACATGATTGCTCCCAATTCCTGATGAAACTCCATGACGGTTTTATTACCGTTGATATTCAGAAGTTTATCAATTTTATCGGCAGCTTCATTTGCGGCTTCACGGAAAGCATCGTGATCGTTTTCAACCGGTTTAAGCTCGGTTTGTGCCAGGTAGTCTCCCAATGTATAAGGGATGACAAAATATCCATCAGCTAAACCTTGCATCAATGCACTGGCACCTAATCGGTTGGCACCGTGATCCGAGAAATTGGCTTCCCCAAGAACATGAAGTCCCGGGATGGTACTCATTAAGTTGTAATCGACCCAAAGGCCACCCATTGTGTAGTGAACAGCCGGGTAAATACGCATTGGCACTTTGTACGGGTCTTCACCGGTAATACGCTCATACATTTCAAAAAGATTGCCATATTTATCTCTGATGGTATCGATGCCATCACGTTCTATAGCAGTTTGAAAATCAAGATAGACCGCCTTTCCGGTATTACCGACACCACGCCCTTCATCACACACAAGTTTGGCATTGCGAGATGCAACATCCCGCGGAACAAGGTTACCGAAACTAGGATACTTACGTTCGAGATAATAATCTCTTTCTTCTTCCGGTATATCTGTCGGTTTACGATTGTCGCCTTTTTCTTTAGGCACCCAAACACGTCCGTCATTTCTCAAACTTTCACTCATTAATGTCAGTTTAGACTGATAATGACCGGATTGAGGAATGCATGTCGGATGGATTTGCACGTAACAGGGATTGCCGAAATAAGCCCCTTTCTTGTAGCAACGCCATGCGGCTGTAACATTTGAATTTTTAGCATTGGTCGACAAATAGAATGTATTGCCATAACCCCCGGTAGCCAGAACTACAGCATGGCCTGCGTGTTTTTCAATTTCTCCGGTTAACAAGTTACGGGTCACAATTCCTCTCGCTTTGCCGTCAACAACAACCAATTCGAGCATTTCACGACGCGGAAACATCTCAACTTTTCCAGTATTAACCTGACGCATTAAAGCGCTGTAAGCACCAAGTAATAACTGCTGGCCGGTTTGTCCACGTGCATAGAAAGTACGTTTGACCTGGACACCACCAAAAGAGCGGTTGGCCAGCAAACCTCCATATTCACGGGCAAACGGTACACCCTGTGCAACGGCCTGATCAATAATATTCACACTCAGTTCGGCGAGACGGTACGTATTCGATTCCCGTGATCTGAAATCACCGCCCTTAATGGTATCATAAAAAAGGCGATAAATGGTATCACCATCATTTTGATAATTTTTTGCAGCATTTATTCCACCCTGAGCCGCAATGCTGTGTGCACGGCGCGGTGTATCATGAATGCAAAATGATTTTACGTTGTATCCTAATTCAGCAAGACTCGCTGCTGCTGAAGCGCCTGCCAGCCCGGTACCGACAACAATGATATCATATTTACGCTTGTTATTAGGTGCAACAAGCTTAATCTTATCAAGATGACTATGCCACTTGTCAGTTAATGGTCCTTCGGGCTCTTTGGAATCTAATATTTTATCTTTTTCACTCATTGTACTTGAATTTTTTACATCTGAACTCATACCACACCTCCGGTGAAATATATCCATATTGGCAGGATGATAAATCCGGCGGCAATAAGAACTGCAAATATGATTCCTATCATATAGATAACAGGTGTCAGGCTGGGTTTCATAGCACCTAACGATTGCAACATGCTCCAAAAACCATGACGCAGGTGATAACCTAATAATACCATTACGACTACATAAAAGAGCACCCACCAGGGATTGGCAAATACCGATATAACGTTGGCATGTAGATTTCGAACCTGTTGACCATCGATATTGGTCATATACGTTGGTCCATATTTGAATTGAATGAGATGAATAATCAAAAAGATGAATAGGATGATACCTGTTAGTATCATCGTACGTGAACTTATGGTCTGTTTACTCGGTTTACCGGCACTCTTGTACATTTCATAATTTTGAGGACGGGCTTTTCTCTTTTTCAGATAAACACTGATCCCCATAATGATGTGAAACAAGAAGAATAGTAAAAGGATTATCTCTGCGGGGTAAATAAATTCTCCATGACTCGTTAAGAAATGAGAATATTCGTTAAATGTTTTTGATCCCGCAAAAAGTGTGAGATTTCCCAGTAGGTGGACAAGTACAAAAAGGGCCAGGCCAATTCCGGTAATACCGGTAATAAGCTTTTTGCCTATACCAGACCAGACTGCGGATGAAGATGACTTATCTTTCGAACTCATATGATTACTAATTTTAACGTTATCGCTTCAAAAAAAGCTAAAACTATTACTCTAAATAATTCCTTAAAAAGCGCTTTACATTAACGCCTTGGAATGATACATAAATATTGCTTCTGATGCATTTAGTATGATTTATTTGTATACGTTCTATACAAATAAATGCATTATAATGATGCTATATTTAAAAATCATGTTTAACCATTTATCATTTGATAATTTAATTGATATAGCACATACAACTATTTGAATATTATTGATATATAAATAATAGTAATTTTATTCCTTATTAAATTTATAATCACCAGATTAATACATATAGATATCTATTTATTTTTCATCGATCACAAAACATTAAACTGTTATCATTTTGGATTCTTTTTTAACTATATCTGCTATTACTAAAAGCGAGTTGAATGAAAAAAATTCCAAATTTCTTGGTTTTCTTTTCCCTGCTTCATCTACTGGAATTTTTGAACAACATCTAAATGCTATTAAACAAAAGTATCCGGATGCCACTCATCATTGCTATGCTTACAGGATAGGATTAAAGCAACTATCTGAATTTGCAAATGATGACGGTGAACCGGGCGGTACAGCGGGCCTCCCTATTCTGAATAAACTGAAGTCATATGATATTCAAAATGCCGGATTGGTCGTAGTTCGTTATTACGGAGGTACCAAACTGGGCAAACAGGGACTTATCAAAGTTTATGGTACTTGCGCTGAACTATGCCTGGAACAATCGGTGATCGTGAAACTGGTACCTGCCCGAATTATCAAAATTCAGTATCCTTATAATGAAAGCAACCGGATTGATAAACTTATTAATAAATATGATTGCAGAATTGAAAAGACAGAATATCTCGCCGATGTTTCTTATAAAGTAAGCTGTCCGGCTGAGAATGCGGCTGAAATGTTTACTGAATTATCTAATTATGAGCATTTGGGGATAAAAAGTAATATGGAAGAGATACATTTCACCCCCGCATTCTAATGGTTTAGTAGTATTGAATTGTAAATCTGTTAAATTCTTTACTGACTTTTCTCTTTGGCACCCCTATTTTCCATATAATATTCATCCGGGTTTTAAACTTTTTATTTATAAAGGAATCAATCATACATGAACATGAAAATATATACGAAAAAAGGAGATACTGGAGAGACTTCATTATTTGGAGCCGGTCGTGTATCTAAAACATCACCACGAATACAGGCGTATGGCACAGTCGATGAATTAAATACCTGCATTGGATTGGTCAGAGCACATGAATTATCTGAAGCCGGAGATCAAATTTGTCACGGCATACAAAACGATTTATTTACACTTGGCGCTGATTTAGCAACACCAACATCGGGTAAAGCATCAGTTAGGCGTATTCAGGAAGAACATATTTCAGAAATTGAGAAAGCCATCGACAAGCTTGAAAACGAATTAGATCCTTTAAAATATTTCATCCTTCCGGGCGGATGTAAAGCGGGTGCTTTGCTGCATTTTTCACGTACCGTATGCCGACGGGCGGAAAGAGCTACCATCTCATGTAAAGAAAAAGGTGATGAAGTATCCGCAGAAGTGTTAATGTATTTGAATCGCTTATCTGATCTTTTGTTTGTTTTGGCACGCTATGAAAACAAACAAGCCGGAGTTACAGAGACAAAGTGGAAAGCCGAATAACCTTTCCCTTATGATTTCTCAGCATCTTATTAATTTATTCACAATATTTTGCAAGAATTTTGGGTAACCGGTTTATTAATAATATTCGATTGATTTTCAACCTGAAAAAAAATATTTCTATATGGCTTTAATGATTTCTATATCCGGTATCAGAGGAATTTTCGGAACCGATTTGACGCCGGAGAATTTAGCCAGGTTTACAGCAGCTTACGGAACCTGGGCTAATGGCGGTAAGATTGTGGTCGGCCGTGATTCTCGTGTAACAGGTAAAATTTGCGAAAATGTTGTCATATCAGCACTTCAGTCGGTGGGCTGTGATGTTGTTAGTCTGGGTATTGTTCCCACTCCCACAGTGGCTATGGGTGTAATACGTCACAAGGCCTCGGGTGGAATCATCATTTCAGCAAGCCACAATCCCGCCGAATGGAATGCTTTAAAACTTTTGAATGAGAAAAGTGAATTTCTCGATGCCGAACACGGGACAAAAGTCATTGATATTGCAGAAAATGGCCCCATTGAATACAAATCATACCGGAAACTGGGAAAGGTTACAGAGGACCATGATATTCTCGATTACCATATCGAAAAAATCCTTGATCTTCCATACATAGATCAGAAAACCATAGCTAAACACAATTTTAAAGTATCGGTTGATGCTGTAAATGGAGCCGGTTCAATCGCCGTGCCCCGGTTACTCGAAAAACTGGGTGTTTATAAACTGGAGAAACTGAATTGCACACCCGATGGGTTGTTTCCTCATAATCCCGAACCTATACCGGAACATTTACATGATATTCAGCGAGTGGTCAGAGACAATGACAGCGACATTGGTTTTGTCGTTGACCCTGATGCCGACCGGCTGGCACTGGTCATGGATGGAGGGGAGTTATTTGGTGAAGAATATACGCTTGCCATAGCATCGAATTTAATGATGGATTATAAACCCGGCCCCTGTGCTACAAATCTCTCATCTTCAAGCATCACACGTTATATAGCAGAAAAATATGATCAGAAGTGCTATCAGTCTGCTGTTGGTGAAATCAATGTTGTCAAAGAGATGCAACGGGTTAACGCGGTAATCGGTGGTGAAGGTAACGGAGGTGTTATCAATCCGGATCTGCATTATGGAAGGGATTCATTAGTCGGAATAGCTATGATTTTACAGTTTCTTGCTGAAAAAGGAATCCGTTTATCCGAATACAGAAATAGTCTTCCTGATTATCATCTCTCAAAAAATAAAATTGAGATAGCGGATCTGGATCCTGACAAAATTCTCGAACGAATTGCCGATCAGTATAAAGATTACGACCCGGTTACCATCGACGGAGTAAAAATTATGATGGATAACGGATGGGTTCATTTGCGGAAATCGAATACCGAGCCGATCATCAGGATTTATTCCGAATCCAATTCACCCGGGAATGCTGACGAACTGGCTCAACAAATTATGCGTGACATCACGAACTGATATATCTCTGAGTCAGTAACAATGATTTATGAAAACTGATTTTTCAGGGTATAATTTCGTTTAATCAAAATCATTTTTATTATCATTGAAAATATTTAACATCAAAATATTGTAAACTTATGCTAGTATCCATGACCGGATTTGGTCGAGGTGAAAGTTCTGACAATGGTATGACAGCCACTGTTGAGATCAAATCCGTAAACAGCCGCTTTTCTGATATATCCATACGTCTACCCCAAAGTTTACGTGATAAAGAAACTGAGTTTCGTGAACTGATTCAGCAACATATTGAACGCGGTAAGTTTAATGTATCTATTAAGTTAGAGAAACAGGATTTGGCTGAACTCGATATCACAATAGATCCGAAAGTTGTTGCCAGCTACAGACAGTTATTAACAAATCTGAAAGATTCCGCCGGTATTAAAGAACCGATATCTTTAAGCCACTATTTATCGTTTAACGACTTATTTGTGACACGTGAAAGTGATGAAGAAGAATTAAAGGCCATGGCTGTTTTGGTAAGAGATGCCATAAAAAAAGCTCTCCATCATTTAAATTCAATGCGCAGCCAGGAAGGTGGACACCTTGCTGAAGATCTCCTGATGAGGCTGGACAATATTGAAGATATCCTTCAACTCATCGGAAAACGAGCCGATGAACGGGTTCCCGAAGCACGTGATAAATTTCACGAACGTATCGAAAACCTGATAAATGATGACAATTTCGATAAGGAACGCCTGGAATTGGAACTGGCTATCCTGGCCGACAAATTGGATATCACTGAAGAAATTGTACGCCTGCAATCACATATAAAATTTTTCCGTGAAGCCATGGAGCGTAATGGCTCGGTAGGCCGTAAACTCAATTTCCTGATACAAGAGATGAACCGGGAGATAAATACCATCGGATCCAAAGCTAACGACTCACAAATATCCCATAATGTGGTCGATTTAAAAGAAATTCTGGAAAAAATTCGGGAACAAATTCAAAATATCGAATAAGGTGAAACAAGGGAAAGTTATTGTCCTGGTAGCTCCAAGCGGCTCAGGTAAAACAACCATTGCCAAAAGACTTCTTAATGATTATGATAACCTGAAATTCTCTATTTCAGCAACAACACGCCCCTCCAGGGAAGGTGAGGTAAATGGCAAAGATTATCATTTTCTAACTGCTCAGGAATTTCAGGATAATATTAATAATGGGAATTTCATCGAATGGGAAGAATTTTATGGAGGTAAACGGTACGGTTCCCTTCGTTCAGAGGTTGAAAAACAATTAAATTCTGGCTATTATGTTCTGTTTGATATCGAGATAAAAGGTGCTCTCAATATCAAAAAACAATTTGGCGATAATTGCCTGACAATCTTCATCAAACCGCCTTCGCTTGAAGTCCTTAAAGAACGTTTATTAAAACGAAATACGGAAACAAAACGAACGTTAAAGGAAAGGCTTGAGCGGGCACAAATGGAGCTTGAACACGAAAAGGAATTCGATGTCGTTATAATTAATGATGATCTCGAATTGGCTTATAAACGTGTCAAAGAGATTGTTGAATCATTTATGAATAAATCTTAACGATTACCAGAGGTAACGTACTATATGCCGATTAAAACACGAAAAATTGAAAAGTATCAGGATATAACGGGAAATATCTACGAGAGTATAGCCATCATTGCTAAACGGGCACGTCAGATTGCAGCTCGTGAAAAGATGGAACTCGACGAGAAGTTGAAATATTTTGAAGGATTTGACGACGAAGATGATTTCTCGTTCAATGAAGAGCAGGAACGTATTTCAAAAGAATTTGAAAAGCGGCCGCATGCCACTCAGCGGGCATTAGAAGAAATGGCTAATGACGAAATCTATTATCGCCGGGCCGAGGAAGAGGATAAATAATATTTATGTTATCCGGTAAACGCATATTATTAGGCGTTACGGGAAGCATAGCGGCTTACAAAGCTGTTTACCTCTTAAGAGAATTTCAAAAAGCGGGAGCAGATGTCAGGGTCACGATGACCCCTTCAGCTACCCGCTTTGTTGGTATTGATACTTTCTCGGCACTATCCCGTTCTGATGTAGCTGTAAATATATTTCCCGGTACAGAAACAGATCCGTCAGAGTTCTGGGCCAGGCATATTCAATGGGGTGAATGGGCGGATATATTCGTTATTGCACCCTGTAGCGCCAATACTCTTGCCAAAATAGTACACGGGCTGTCAGATAACATGCTAACTAGTACCGTATTGGCTGCCAGATGTCCTATTGTTATATGTCCGACTATGGATGGTGGAATGTATCAGGCTCCGGCTACTGAGAAGAATTTAAAAACGGCCTTTGAGTATGGATATCATATTCTGCAACCGGAAGAAGGTTATCTCGCCAGCGGGCTTAATGATATAGGAAGACTTCCCGAACCGGACCGTATCATATCATATATAAATGAGATTTTAAACACTATCGACAACGATAGCGATAAGAAACCGTTATCCGGGAATAAAGTCGTGGTTACAGCCGGACCAACACGTGAGTTCATTGATCCTGTTCGTTTTATATCTAATCCCAGTTCCGGGAAAATGGGGCTTGCTATGGCTGAAGCGGCTCGCGATATGGGGGGCGATGTAACAATACTGCATGGGCCGGTGAACCTGGAATTTCCACATGATGTAAACACGGAATCATTTATATCTGCTGCTGAACTCTTTGAAAAAATAAAGGCACATTCCGACGCTGATGTCATCATTATGTCTGCCGCCGTATCCGATTTCACACCCTCAACATATACCGGTCAAAAGATAAAAAAAGAGACTGCCGAGAATCAAATACCTCTAAAACCTACACAAGATATTTTATTTTGGTTAGGTGAACATAAAAGATCCAATCAGATATTGATCGGTTTCGCTATGGAGACTGAAAATTTAATCGAGAACGCAAAAGAAAAATTAACAAAGAAGAATCTGGACTGGATTGTTGCCAATTCTGTTAATGAAGAAGATTCGGGTTTTCAGGTAGATACAAATAATGTCGTTCTTCTTGGTAAAGAAAGTAAAACAGAATTAGGGGGGACTAAAAGGGAAGTTGCCTGGAAAATTCTGCAATATATTTTTACAAAGCAGGAAAGCAACCGAGACCAGTGAACGGGTCCGTGACTGATAGACCGGCCAAATAAATTTTGACTATTTATTTAAAAAAGCCACTGATAAGTTCGGTGTGTTTTATGATGAGAACAACCTAAAGCTTCCACACTACGTTGCATAAGCCAGTTTTTTTCACTTATCCATGCACCTTCCAGTCTTTTTAATGATGGGTTATTCTCTCTCACACCCATCACACCTTTATAAAAAACGAGTGCTTCAAGGCCTAATTTTCGAAATTTTGGAACGGTACCATAGGCAATAATTCTAATTCGGGATACCGTTTTTTTAAAACGTAGTAACTTTGGTAAATGCCACAAACGAATTCTACCATGTGTCTTCACAAGTAATTCATTGATATCGGCTAAGGTCACAATAAATGATGCCGGTTCGCCATTAACAAACGTCAGGTAAGAAGAACCGTCAAGCAATACCGGCTTTAAATCTTTAGCCATTTTCTGAACTGTTTCTATCGACAACTCTGTAAACTCCCCTTCCCTCTCGGCAATATCCTGATCCCGCCATGCCTGATTATAAATCTGACGAATATAGTTGGCATCCTTCATAAGATTTTTTTTATCCAATTCCCTAAACTGAATATAATCCCTATCTAACAGCCGCTCTGAGATACGTTCAATTTTATCCGGAAATGGAGCATACAAATCTCTGTCGAAACTGTAATGATCTTCAAATTTCTCGGCACCCGTCGATTCAATACGTTTTTTATAATAAGGATGATGATAAAACATTCCGTAAACCGGTGGATTCTCATAATTTTCAACTAACAATCCCCAATAGGTATCATTTTCACCAAAATTAATAGGCCCTCTCATGGCATGATATCCCCTTTTCAAATGCCATTCTTTCGCAAAATCAATTATCTCATTTGTCAGGTTTTGGTCATTCTCCATTTCGATAAAACCGATACCACCCATTTTGGGATCATATAAAATATCCCTTTCACGATTATTCATCACTGCAAAACGGGCTACAACGTTCTTATCATCATAAACCAGAAACCGTTCACACTCACCCTGATCAAAAAAGATATTTTGGGCGGGATTAAATATTTTCTCTATTTCCGACCTTAATGTTGGCCGCCAATATTTATTACCTGCATAAATACGAAATGGAAGTTCATGAAACTTCTTTATATCGTTGGATTGTGTAACTTTTATAAAATTAAACGCCATCTACATTACCATATATTAACATTTTTGCACCTAAGATTAATATACTGATCACTAGGAGGCAAATTTACACCCATTGTTTCTTAAATAATTTCAACGATTGTTTTTTTGATAACGTATAATTAGTAAAACATAACCTTAGTAAACTTTTTTAAAATTTAAGTCGACTTATTCTTCAGAAAATGGTAAGATTACCGCGTGACTTATCCATTAATTGCATTTATTTATTACAGGGATGGCGGAAAACGATAATAACATACTGGCTGATAAGAAAAAAAAGAGTGTCATTATCCTCTTATTAGTTATTTCTTGTATAACATGCGTCTTCTTATTATCCTATTTACCCACTTCACAATCCAGGCATCTAAAAGACATTGCCCAAACGGACACGCTCATCTCCCGGGAATTGAGTGACTTTAATATAAAACCTGTCCAAATACAGGTTCATACACTGAAAATAAATAAAGCTTTTCACCGCAAGGTATACGATATCTCATTACCTCCCGGTTTTTCAAAAACATACTTACACGCCGACCTGGCTCGCAAACTCGATCCGTATGATGTTAAGACACCTGCCCGATTGCATCTAACGGATAAAGATATGGATATTGAACTTTATTATGACGGGACAGTCATCCGAACATTAAAATTAAAAACCGATACAACTTTTAATATGCACCGGAGTCCCGGTTCCATACTAGTATATTTCGATCATAAGCCAACACCCGGTCTGATTCATAAATTTAAAACCCTTGGCGAGTCCCTTTCTTTTGTATTTCGTGTGAAGACCGCAACACAGGGCAGAGACTGGCTCGATGCATTACATCAAAAAAATCTTTCAGTTATATATTGGATTCAAAAAGACTTTGAATATCACAATACGCATAACAGATCCGACTGGTACCTGAATAATCAGCTGAAGATTCTGAAAAAACTTTTTTCCAGTCCTACCATAGTGATCGCTCCGACTATTGACGAGCAAACCCGTAATATGATTCAGAAAGATGGTGAATTATTGGGCCTTTCCATTGTGAGAACGGATTATATATTATATAATGGTCATCAGCTAACTCAGCCGGAATTTAATAACGAACTTCAAAAATTTTCAAAACTTGCTTATAATGGCCGACGACCTGTTTTACTTATAAGAGCATCCGGAGATAGTTATGACTGGCTGGTCAATCAACTTCCCGATTTTAAAAAAGGTGGCTTGGTTCTCGTACCTCCAATCATTGATCATTATTAATTTCCAATAGAATGACGACAAACGAGGGAAAAAAACTGTGGAAAAGATTGAGGGTAAAAGAATTTCCACAGCCCAACTATATCCATATTAAATACCCGATACTTTTTTGTCACGGCTTTGGCTCGCTTGCATCCCTTGTTAAAAAATCTCCCATGGATGAAATATGCATGTTGTATAGGTCACACGGGATTTTAAGTTTCGCTCCGAATATTGTTCCCTACAACACGATAAAAGTCAGAGCCGAAGCATGGTGTCATCTCATCGACGAACTTCTTGAACAGACACAGGCGGACAAAATTAATATTATCGCCCATAGTATGGGTGGGTTGGATATGAGATATGCTATTTCGGAATTTAATATGTCTGAAAAAGTTTCATCACTCACCACAATATCAACTCCTCATCAGGGTTCAAGTCTTGCAGAATGGGCGTTAAGCACCCCTGCCCGGGTAAAAGTGCTGTTGGCTGAGTTATTAAACTGGGTTGGAAACAGTATGTATCCTAAAATTCAAAGTGATGTATTATCGGCTACAAGTGAATTGACAAGGGATCATGTAGAAGAAATATTTAATAGAAAAATTATTGATGCCGGGGATGTTGCTTACTATTCCTACAGTGCGGCGGCAGGTAAAGGCACAAAAAATTCCATAGGACGTATCCTTGTACCCTTTAACAACCATATTTATCAGGAAGAAGGCATCAACGACGGTTTTGTCAGTGAACAGAGTGGGCATTGGGGAAAACACCTTGGAAAAACGAATCTATCTCATATCGAACAGATAAAAGTGAATTTAGCTGCCGATCGCATTCCGGTATGGCAAAAATTCTGGACAGGAGTAGCACTAAAACTTTCTTCGTTTGGCCATTAATCATTACTTATAAACGATGATTCCAGAACTACAGACAACGGACGATGGATGACCATTTTGGGAGTTCGAATTTCAAGAATTGCAAATTAGTGGACTGCTAAGAAAGTAAAGCAAGCCTCATAATTTACTCTCTCAAATTTTTCATTTATTCTGTGATAACTTAACTACACGAACTACCTTTATCACGAGATCCGGGATCATCTGCCTAATCCGTGTCATTCGCGTTCTATTTCTTTCAAATAGAATGATTTTTCATTCCCTTCAGGATTTCATAGGAAGTCAGGTCATACTGAATAGGCGTTAGTGAAGCATGTCCATCTTCCAGAACATTTACATCCAGGTCATCGCCGGTATCCAAAACTTCAAATTTTCCTGTTATCCAGAAATATGGCCGGTTATTGGGATCCAATCTACCATCATATTCTTCAACATAATGGCTGTCGGCCTGTCGCGTCCATTTTATATCCATCAACGGACCGGCCGGAACGTTTAAATTCAACGTAACCCCCCTCGGTAAACCATTTTCAAATACATATTCAATAACACGCCTCACAGCTTCCTTTGCTCCCGACAGGTCCGCATTTTCATCATAATCGGTACAACTCACAGCTATCGAGGGATATCCCAAAATAGTACCTTCTGTGGCCGCACTAACCGTACCCGAATATAAAATATTGATACCTGCATTAGATCCATGGTTTATCCCGCTTAAAACAAGATCCGGTTTCCGTTTAAGCAGTTTATCATGTGCTAATTTAATGCAATCGGCCGGTGTCCCGTTAATAGCCTTGCCAAACAGGTTATTATCAATTTGAAATTTATTCACACGCAATGGTTGTAAGACGGTTATAGCGTGACCAACGGCGCTTTGTTGACGATCGGGAGCAATTACTTCCACATGCCCATATTCACCGGCAACGTCGGCTAATGCTCTTATCCCGGGAGCAAAGATTCCATCATCATTACAAACTAATATGAGTCGATCATTATCTGTTCTGTTATTCAATCGTAAGACTCACTTTCGTTTGGGAAATTTTCACTCTTAATATCTTTAATATAATTACCGACTGCATCCGTGATGACTGTTTGAAGATCAGCGTAACGCCGTACGAAACGAGGGTTAAAATCTTTGTTAAGCCCAAGCATGTCATGTAATACCAAAACCTGGCCGTCACAATGTACCCCGGCACCGATACCTATAGTAGGTATGGATAGCGTTTCTGACACTTTCTTTGCAAGACCTGACGGAATTTTCTCCAGAACTATGGCAAAACATCCTGCTTCCTCAAGCTTCTTAGCATCACTAATGAGGATATCGGCTTCATCTTTTTCCGTTGCGCGCACTTTATAGGTACCGAATTTATAAATGCTTTGAGGCGTCAGGCCCAGGTGTCCCATCACAGGGATGCCTGCGTCCACAATTTTTTTAACCGTATCAACAACGGCCGTACCACCTTCAAGCTTCAATGCATGAACACCGGCTTCTTTCATCATTCGCCCGGCACTTTTCAATGCTTCTTTAGGTGTTACCTGATAACTCATGAACGGTAAATCGGCCACCACCAGTGCCCTGTCAACTCCACGAATCACACATTGGCTATGGTAGATCATCTGATCGAGAGTAATAGGCAATGTTGTCTCATTACCGGCCATCACATTACTGGCCGAATCGCCTATCAGAACGATATCAATGCCGGACATATCCACAAGCCGCGCCATTGTAAAATCATAAGCGGTGATCATGCTGATTTTTTTACCTTCAGCTTTCATATCGACTACAGTGCGTGTAGTCACTTTACTCGGTTTCGTTGATTTTGTTTGTGTACTCATAATTTTTCCTTTGGTACGATAGCGGCGGATGCTTCCAGTTCACATACTAACTCACCGTCAACGGTTGCACGACCTTTCATCGTGATGAAATTTCTTCTTCGACTGGCGAGTTCTACTTCCATTCGCAATTGATCACCCGGGACTACTGTTTTTCTGAATTTAGCTTTCTGTATACCTGAAAATACCACCAATACCTTAGATGGATCATCAACACCTTTATCCAACACAAGAATACAACCACTTTGAGCAAGTGCTTCTATCTGCAGGACACCCGGCATTATTGGTGATTCCGGGAAATGACCATTAAAGTAATTTTCATTTACTGTAACATTCTTGATGGTCACAATCTTCTCATCTTCTATTTCAAGAACCCGATCTACCAACAAAAACGGAAAGCGATGAGGCAGGTATTTTTTTATCTCTTCGATGTCCATCATAAGCATTCACTAATATTTTTTTAACCGTAATAAAATAGTGTAAATATAAACTAAATGTTACTTCACCGTACCCACATAAACATAAGCAATCCCACCGGTTAATGATCTCGCTTTCTTCTCACTAAAGGCTTCGGATTCGTCCATTAAAGCTAAAAATTTATTACCGGCCGGGAAAACGGCACTTGTTTCCGGTAAATAGGTATACGCATCCCTGTTACCGCTTATCAGCTCACCCAAAAATGGCATTACTTTCCTGCTGTAAAAATTATAGGGGTATTTTATGAGTCCTTTAGGTTGTCCAAATTCGAGAACAACTACTTTACCCCCTTTTTTTACAACTCTGGCCATTTCTTTCAGGGCCTTAACAGGATCGTCCACGTTACGGATGCCAAAAGCGATACTGGCAATATCAAACTTATCGTTCTCGTAAGGCAAATTCATTGCATCAGCGACCTCGAAATCGATTTTTAAATTCTTTTTCTTCACTTTGGCAGGAGCCGGATCCATCATTTCCTTACAAAAGTCCGTTCCCATTACATATCCCTTCGAACCGACAGCCTGCTTAAAGTTAATTGCCAAATCACCTGTACCGGTTGCGCAATCAAGAACAGATTGCCCCTTATGTGCACCGCTCATTTTTACGGTAACGTTTCTCCAATAATGATGTATCCCCAACGACAAAACCGAATTGGCTAAGTCGTATTTATCCGAAATTGACGCAAACATGCGCCTTACATCTTCACTCATTCGTTTAAATCAAATCATTTCAGTTATTCAGAACAAAGTTTTTTTCAATATCATTAACATGATCCGTAATATTCAAACGGACGGGAACAAACGTATCTCCTATTTTATCAATTTCATTAACAGATACATTAGGAGTTTCAATATCGTTCATCCTTTCCAGTCCCCAACCTAACCAACTTGCTAATAATACGCGAATCAACCGTCCATGCATGACTATCAGGATGGTCTCGTTTTTATGGCTATCAATAATTTCCTGACAACGATGATTAGCTCGTTCAAATACTTCAATAGGACTTTCACCTTCTTCACATTTATTATGCAGTAATCCCCGGCCCCATTCCTCATGAAGGGTTATAAATTTATCCTGAACAGAATGATACATTTGGCCTTCATAAACACCAAAATTCATCTCATTTAATTCGGCATATGATTGGAGCGGCAGATTCTTCTGATGGGAAACCGGTGTTGCTGTTTGTTTAGCTCTTAATAAATTACTGCTGTAAACAGCGTCCAGTTCCTTATCTTCAAAATAATTAGCTAAAGATATGGCTTGCAGATTTCCCAATTCATTGAGCTCTGCATCAACACCACATCCCTGAATAATGTGATTCTTGTTATAATCAGTTTCTCCGTGACGCGCAATAAAAATTCTTGTCTTGTCAGTCAATTTACTATTTGGTTTGGTCGTTTTTAAAGAAAATTCAAAATCTTTCAAATATACCAGTTATTTAACCAGTAATGCCAAATTTATCACGGAAAAAATTACAGATCGGATGATAACCCCTGTTTAAGACCTATTTTTTGCCTTTATTTTCCTTTTGCTTACCATGTATCAGGTCATATATATCCGATTCCCAGTTTTCTATATCTTTAACCTTTATTCCTTCATACAAGGCATACTGCAAAATGATCATTTTTAACACGCGATCATTTAGAGTAACGACTTTCTTGCGCGAATCGTACCATTTATCAACAAGACTTCGCAACCAGCCGAATTTTAGAAAAAAGAAATAAACAAAACCTATAATTAATTCAATGTAAGCATCATTCATTCCTTTAATACTTAAAACGGCAACTGTAATGATAATTACCACAAATTCATAATCCAGTAATTTCATGACTCTCGTTGCATGGTAACTGATAAAAGCACTTTTATTAAAATGCCAGAAAAAGAAAAAAACGAGTGCTATAATGCCACCGATGTAGGCATTCCAGAAATAAGTTAATCCCATAAAAATTATGAGGGTAACCGGATCTGCACTACGGCACCAAACCTCAGAATCCTTAATAAGCTTTTCATATGAATAAATATCCGTTAATCCCGGTGCATACTGTTTTATCTTGGCCAGGGATGTATGAAACCAGTTACCCTTCATCGTAAATATGCCCACCGGTGTTTCTACAAAATACGGTTTCTTGTCTTGTTCTATTCTGCTTTTCATATGTTAATCTAGTATTTCATTATTCAGAAGGTAATTACGCAAAATCCGCACCACTCTTGATTAAGCCTGAGCTACTGTTAAAATAATTACTGAATCGGCATTTGCCTGTTTACAAACCGAAGCCAGTTCAAAACTCGTTGAGCCCGTTGTAAACACGTCATCAACTATAATAAGCTTTTTTCCACTAACAGCTTTTATTTCTAAAACTTTAAAAGCACTTTTAACATTCTTTAATCTTTGTTGTAGCGTGAATCCGGTTTGTGTTTTAGTATTTTTAACACGAATGATCTTTTCAGATTTAATAACAGGAATCCCTGTTGCCTTTCTAATACCATTTGCTATTAAACGTGCCTGATTATAGCCACGCTTCTTAAATTTCAATTTATGTAAAGGAACGGGTAATATTGAAACATCATGATTATTTTCATATTCCAAAAATAAAGGATGTTTTGATAAACGCATACCCAGTAATTGGCCCAATTCTTCTCCAAGCTTAGTTATCCCATGGTATTTAACGGCATGTAATATTTTCTGAACATACCCACCCTTGTCGAATTTCCATAACGCGTCCTGAAATCTTACTTTTTCCGGAAGTATAATATTCCCACAACTGATTTTTCTGAATGGATTCGGGTCTTTGAATTTCTCATTTAAACAAAAGGGACACAAATAACGGTCATTTTCGCTCAGATTTTCACCACAACTAATGCAAACATGCGGATATATAAGATCTTCCAGGCCTTCTTTGACGATTTTCAACATTTGTGTCATATAGGCTGTCAGAAAATTTCTACAGTTTAAAATGTTATTTATATAAAAGACACATATCTGTCGCAGTTCTTACATAAAAAGGTTTTAGACATCTGAGCTTACTCTATTTATGGCACGTAATGGAGAATAATAACGGTATTGAACCAGTAATATCAAAACAACCATCACGCTGCTAATGATAAAACTCAGCAATCCGCTGGATATAATCATTTTTACCCCCATGGAGAAAATGAATACCAATGGAACAGTCAGGATGAGCGGTATTATTTTCTTTGTGGGCAGGAACTCGTTGACAGGTATGTCAAATTTATGATGACAATAGCCAAAAATCATTAGTTGAAATGCCCAATGCGCAATTAAAGTGGCAATCGCAGGACCCAGTAATCCAAAAGTACGGATAAGAATTAAGCTAAGTATCAGGTTCAAAACCACTTCAATGATGCCGATCCATGCATTAATTTTACTCAGGCCCTTACCTAAAATCACACTTTGTGCAAAGAAAAACTGACTGACAAGAATACCAATATAGATTTGAAAAACGGGTGCCGAATCAGCGTATTTCTGGAATAAGAGTATCATGATTTCACGGGAATAGATAAAAAGAAGCAGCATTACAGGTACCAGTATCAGGAACAATCTGTCGGTAGCCTGACGTGCGGCATTCAAAATTTGTTTGAAATCATTTTTCTTTAACTGGTCGGAATAATGTACAACCAGCGATGAAGTAATAGAAGTTATCAGAGCAGAAATAAATGGTATCTTACGTGCACCGACAGAATATATGGCATACATCGAATCACTTGAGAAATAACTACTTACTACCCACTTATCAATCTGAACCGATGCCATACCGGCCAATGCCATTATAAATAATCCCATGCTGTATGATAATGATCTGTGAAACTCACTTTTTAATTGCTGCCATTCAGGTTTGTCGCCGCTGTGAGTATAAACTAACCAAATAATGAAAATTGTTCGGATAAACGGTCCGACCGACATAATTAACACAATCTCTGAAAGTGGTAATCTCAGATAGAATGGTATAACAATGAGTAAAGACTCAATCACGTTATACGTTAAATTGTAATACAGTAACCAGCGTTTTCGATGTATTAATACAAAAACAGGCTCTGAGAGGCTGGCAAAGGTGGAAAATAACATGTAAATCGAAAATCCCCTGATAGCCATACTCAATCCGGGGGCGTTAAAAAGTCGTGCGAAGGTATCCGCACCAATAAATGCTATCAGAAAAATGGTTATAGAAAAAACGGATGAAAGGAATATAGCCGAATAAATGGGAACAGATTTATTCTCGTGAACACCACCCCGGTAATAAAGTGTTCCCACCGAAGCTGAAATAAACGCAGGACCTAATAACATGTAGATCAACCACAATTTCCTGTAGTAACCGTAATAATCCTGAGTGAGAAAGCGTGTTAGTATCATCGCAACTACAAGAGCCGCTACGATACTAACCGATCGAGCCATTGTCATGGCTCCGATTTTTTTTTCAAGGGATGATCTTTTTAATAAATTTGTGAACAAAAATAAATAGCATTAATTATGTAAAAAATTATTTGGATATTTGATATAAATTTACTGCAAAAAGTTTGACAACTATTTTTATTATAATGTAATTATAGCAGATTTTTCATTTTCATATAGTATTACGATAATATCTATCGTTTTTGATAATTATATTACATCAAAATTTTATTAGTTATTGTATCTTCAATCCAAAATCTATAGTCGTTAAAATATAAAATCCTATATGCCATCTCTTGGTGAAGAGTTATCCGCTTTACGAAAAAAAGAAAATTTAACTTTAAAGAATATATTTGATTCTACAAGAATCCCTTTAGATGTTCTTAAATCTATTGAAGATTCGAGTATCTTTAAAGATCCTCATAGAAATAAAACGTATGTACGTAGTTTTGTACGTACATATGCCAAAGCCTTGAAAATTGATGAGCCAGATATCATTTTGGCCCTCGACCAGACTTATAAAGATAAATATGACGGGCTTATAGCCCGTCATTATGGTTTATCGAGCTGGACAAATAAAATGAAGGGGACGGAATCAGAGGAAAAAAAGAAGGATTACAAACCCAAATTCGCACTTGAAACGCCCCAGGAGAAAGAAGAACCTGATGAAGAAAAAGATAAACCGGATGAAAAAAAACCAAAGGAAGAGAAAGAAGAACCTGAAATAGAGGATCAGATAAGTACTCCATCCGGAACAACTTTTGAATATTCGAAGCCCGATTCCTCTCAATCCCATGTAAGTAAAACACCGGATCAGCCTAATATCCACAATGTGAATTGGGTAGAAATGAGTGACAAAGTAAGTGATTTCAAGTCAAAGACCCCCATAACCTTGATAGCTGCTGTAATTATTATAATATTAGCGGCAGCCTCTTATTTCGTCTATATTAAATACGAAACACCGTCCGGTTTTACTAAATCAAATAATGAACTAAAGTCCGTTCTTCCTGTCGACACCACAAAAACACAGGCGGGAACAGCCGCTGATTCAATGAAAGCGGCCAATAAGGCTAAGGCTACTCTGACTCTTCCGGATACATTACATCTCATAGTTTATGCGGCATATGATAAACTGGAACCTGTAAGGGTAAAATCGGATCTGGCTAATCGCCTCAATCCTTATTGGGTTGAAAAAGGCCAGGCTATGCGCTACCGTTTTCTCAATGATATATACATTCGTGGTCAATACAGCAGAATGATGATTTTATTCAGGGGCCATCCCATTCCGAATATAGATCAATACAAACAATCGGACGGCACCATTCATTTACAACGCTCCATATTAGAGAAACATAAAGACTGGTATAAAATGTCCAATCAGGGCCCCCTTCCAAACGATGTTCCATGGCCATCAGTCATACATAATGTTCCAACATTTTAATACGAGTATTTTCTTGTAAAATATGAATGAAAACCTGACAAAACAGGAAGCTGCCAAGCGAATTGATGAATTAAAAGATATTTTAAATAGGGCTAACAAGGCTTACTATGATGAGTCTGATCCTTTTATCTCCGACCGGGAATACGACGGCCTTATGGATGAACTCCTGGATTTGGAGTTAGAATTTAATCTGCAGACACCGGATTCCCCTTCCGTACGTATCGGGGGAGAACCCAGCAAAAAATTTAAATCTGTAAAACATCCCATACCTCTTCTCAGCCTGTCTAATACCTACAATCAGGGAGAGTTAAATGATTTTGACCGAAGAGTTCAAAATATTTTGGGACACTCAGACTATGAGTATCTTACTGAATTAAAGTTTGATGGTATGGCATTACGTATCCGTTATGAAAACGGTGAATTGGTTTTAGGTGCTACGAGGGGCAATGGCCGGAAAGGTGATGATATAACCAAAAATGTCAGGACCATCCGGGACATCCCATTACGTTTAAAAAATAATTATCCGGATGTTGTGGAGGTCAGAGGTGAAGCTTTGATGGAAAGAGAAGCTTTCGCACGTTTTAATGAACGCAGGGATGAACAGGGAGAAGCGGCATTTGCTAATCCAAGAAATGCAACGGCGGGCTCTCTTAAGTTGCTTGATCCCAAGGCTGTATCATCGCGCCCCATCCGCTTTTTCGCCTATGACCTATTACTCGATGATGCCGATGATAGTCTGACCCAGTTCGATAAGATGCGGAAACTCGAATCGATGGGGTTAAAAGTCAGTGAACATTTTCAGAAATGTTCAAGTATTAATGAGGTTCATAATTTTATAGAAAAATGGGATTCGAAGCGTCATGAGCTCCCATATGACACAGACGGTGTTGTCATCAAAGTCAATGAAGACAGATACCGTGAAATTTTGGGTCATACAGCTAAGTCGCCACGCTGGGCCATTGCATATAAATTTGAGGCTGAACAAGCTGAAACCACTATTAATGATATCACTCTGCAGGTAGGCCGCCTCGGAACTATTACACCGGTTGCAGAACTGGAACCTGTTTTATTGGCAGGCACAACCGTAAAAAGAGCATCTCTTCACAACGAAGATGAAATTCACAGGAAGGATATTCGGGCAGGTGATCGTGTCAAAATCGAAAAGGCCGGTGAAATAATTCCTCAGGTTGTTAGTGTAGAGAATCCCGGTCGTGTAAACCGGAGTGAGCCTTTTCATATGCCAAAATCTTGTCCGGCTTGTTCTGAGAAATTAGTGCGCCTTGACGAAGAAGTAGCATGGCGCTGCATAAACCCGTCCTGTCCGCCACAAGTTCGTATCCGGATTGAACACTTTGCTTCACGTGATGCTCTTGACATCGAGGGACTTGGACCGGCTATTGTAGATCAATTAGTAAGCCAGGGACTGGTAAACAATTTTGCTGATCTTTATGATTTGCAGTTGGATAATCTCATTCCCCTTGAGCGGATGGGTGAAAAAAGTGCACAAAATCTTCTAAATGGTATACAGGAAAGTAAGAATCAACCTTTTGATCGTTTATTGTACGCACTTGGTATTCGCTTTGTTGGCCGGACTGTAGCGAGAGACCTGGCAACGGCTTTTAAAACTATTGAGAAGATTGCTACAGCAAAAGAAGAAGATTTGATTGAAATCGATTCTATAGGGCCGCGTATTGCTGATTCTGTTGTTAATTATTTTAGTAACGATAAAAATATTAAACTGATAGAACGATTACAATCGTATGGTTTACAACTCAAAATGCAGGAAAGCAGTGAGCAATCCAATAAACTCGATGGATTAACATTCGTAGTCACCGGAACACTTCCCAACTATAAACGAAATGAGGTAAAAGACTTAATTGAAAAAAACGGAGGGAAAGCTACCGGTTCGGTGAGTGGGAATACTGATTATTTACTGGCCGGTGAAAATCCCGGCAGTAAATACGACAAAGCTCATGAATTGGGAGTTAAAATTATATCAGAAGAGGATTTTAATATGATGATCCGGTAAATCATCTTGTAATGATTGTAAGGTTTTCGTTTATTTGACCATATCTTTATGATCCATCAACTATTACTAATATTAGATCAAAATATATGAATTACGAGTTAGAACATGATGGCAACATATCCCTTTTAACAGTTAAAAATGAGAAACTTGATTCTGTTGTTGCTCCGGATCTCAAAAGCCAGATCATAATCCTTGCCAATTCTACCGAGCAGGAACATCTCATACTGGATCTGAGTCATGTCGAGTTTGCTGATTCCAGTGGTTTGAGTGCGCTGTTGCTTGCTCACCGGTTATATCGTGATTCAAACAGACATTTTGTAATCTGTAACGTACCCGAGCGTATAGATGAACTCCTGAAGATTTCCCAGTTAGATCATGTTCTAACGATAACCGGTAATCCGGAAATGGCTAAAGATTTTATTTCAGACGCTTCCGGAACTCCCTGATAATGCTTTTCCATCTTCACTTTCTGGACCTTTTGGCGATTGTCTTATATCTGGCAATGACGGTCATCATTGGTATAAAAGTTGGGGGAAAGCCAACAGATACGTCTGCATATTTCACCACAAAAGGATCAGTTCCCTGGTGGGCAGCTTCATTTTCTATCGTAGCCACCGAAACAAGTATGTTAACGGTGATATCAGCACCCACATTAGCTTATTTTGGAAGTCTCGTTTTTTTACAGATAGTGGTAGGTTATATCATAGGTCGTATTATCGTCTCTTTCGTTATTCTGCCCTCTTATTTTACTGGTAATCAAAAAACTGCTTATACATTCTTTCATGATCGATTCGGCCCGCAATTTCAAAGGGTCATTTCATTTGTTTTCCTGGTAACCAGGTTACTGGCTGATGGTGTACGCCTGTTTGCTGCTGCTATACCAATTAAACTTATTACCGGTTTTGATTATTCTACATCTATCCTCATTATTGCCGTCCTAACATTGGCATATACATATTATGGCGGACTTAAATCTGTGATCTGGATCGATGTATTACAATTATTCGTCTATGTAACTGGCGGGCTGTATATCATTTTCAATCTTTTACCTGAAATGAACACTCCTGTTTTTCATCAATTGTTTACGGAAGGAAAACTTACTGTTCTGCAGCTACCCCATTCAATCGGTGCTGTGTTCACACATCCCTTTAATATTATAGGTGCCGTGATAGGCGGTATGTTCCTGACAATGGCATCCCACGGAACCGATCATCTCATCGTTCAACGTTTATTAGCCTGTCCCGACCTGAAATCCTCCCGTAAAGCTCTGATATCAAGTGGATTTTTCGTATTCATTCAATTCGTATTATTTCTGAGTATCGGCTTGTTTTTATATGTCCATTATAAAGGCCAATCACTGGCAGCATTAGGGCTTCATAAAGTGGACGAAATCTTTCCGCATTACATATTGAATGATCTGCCTGTAGGTTTTACCGGTTTCATCATCGCAGGCCTGTTTTCGGCGGCCATGAGCACTTTAAGCAGTTCTTTATCTGCCTTATCTTCTTCAACTATGTTCGATATTTTCCCTAAGTTAGCAGAAAGGAAAGATTCTATTACAATTTCCAGAATTTTTATGATAGTTTGGACGTTTATATTTATAATATTTGCCATTTCTTTCACAAGTACGAATAGTCCTGTGATAGAAATTGGATTGGGAATAGCTGGTTTCACTTATGGTGCTTTATTAGGTGCTTTTCTAATTGGAAGATATACTGAATTTAAGACTACAGAGACGCTAACTGGTTTAATAGCATGTATTTTTTGCATGACAATATTGATTATATTTGGGAATATAGCCTGGCCTTGGTATACTTTGTTTGGTGTTTTAATTTTTTTGATAGTGGCCACGGTAATGCATTTTCTTCGCATTCGTTTCACACTGAAAACGGTATAGGCGTAGTATAAGGAGTTGTATCCGATATGAATTTTTTAGAAAAAATCGGCCTTGCCCGAAAAAGCAAAGGGGTTAGTCCTATATTAAAGGACTCAAAGTCTAAAGAATCCCGTTCTTTTACACTTAAGGACAGTTATTGGGTTAAAGGGTTAATCTTCTTACTCTTTCTGGCTTTTGTAATTGTCGTATTTCCACGTACGTCCTATAAGGAAACAAATTACAAGCTTGGGGAACCATGGAGGCAAGAAGATCTTACGGCCCCGTTTACTTTCAGTTTGATTAAAGACAAAGATGAGCTAAAAAATGAGAAAGATCAGATAAGAAATAATACTCCGCCCATATTTCATGTTGATAATCAGGCTCAGATACAAATACAAAATCGTCTTGATTCACTGTTTAACACAATAAATCCGGTATTATCTAATTATTTGCAATGGAAGAAAGATAATGCCCAGACAACACAGGCTACTACTGACAGTCTTCAGTTTATTAATTCACTTAATTCATCCGGTATAATCTTAAGTAACCAGGCGTGGTCCACATTATTACAAAATTACCTGGAAGCCAATGCTCCCCGAAGTGTATTGAAAAGAAATAACCTGTCTCCCGCCAGGTCATTTATCGGCAAAACAATACGCGATAAATTAAATAATATTATCAACAAGTTGATGAACGATGGAATCATCAATGTTGATAAATCGTCACTAACTAATAACGAAATAACGGTACGCGATCTTCGAAACCGAACGGAAAGAAGTTATTATTTGGCTAATGTCCGCGATATTCAGGAAGCAAAAGAATATGCCAATTATCAGCTTTCAAAGGAATTACAACAGCAAGCGGCAGAAGTTGCAATACTTTTTTTTGATCGAGTAATTGAACCAAATCTCAATTATAATAAGTCAGAAACAGATGCACGCATTTCTGAAGCCCTTTCCAAAGTATCACCCACTAAAGGGGCGGTCGCTAAAGGCCAGGTCATCATTCGGAAAGGCGATTTAATAAATAAAGACAGATTGAATATGCTTCGGAGCCTGGCACAGGCAAAATCCGAGAAAGTCAGCCAATTCGAAGTATGGCAACAATACCTTGGGGAGATACTCACGATCATAGCGATCGTACTTGTATTCTTTATGTACATTTATCTATATCGGAAAAAAATATTCGATAATAATGCCATGTTTCTCCTGGTTTATCTGGCAATTGGATTTATTGTAGGCGCTGCCGCTTTTGTGAGTCATTTCGATTTTCTATCCCCTTATATCGTTCCAATTGTCATAATCCCGATTATTCTGACGATTATTTTTGATTCTCGCGTAGGATTATTAACAACGCTCACACTCGCGTTACTGACCGGGATGATGATCGGTTATGATTTTGAGTACGTTGTTGCTACAATAACGGCTTGCAGCATGGCTGTCTACTCTATGAGAGATATCAAAAACAGGAGTCAGTTTTTCTTTTTCACACCGGCAATAGTCTTTATTACTTATGCAGTAGTATTTGCCGGATTCACGTTGAGCAAGTTGGGAGACTTGCAAACATTTGGTCAACAGGTTTTATCAGCCTCAGTCAATTCAATACTTATTTGGCTGACATACCCGCTGATATTACTTGTGGAAAAAGTATTTAAAGTTACTACTGATGTAACCCTATTAGAATTGAGTGATACTAATCAGCCCCTTTTAAAAGCACTTATGATGCGTGCCCCCGGGACTTTTCATCATAGTCTTCAAGTGGCTAACCTTGCAGAAACAGCTGCTACAGCGATTGGTGCTAATTCTATTTTATGCAGGGTTGGTGCACTATACCATGATATTGGTAAAATGGAGAAACCCGAATATTTCGTCGAGAACCAATCGGGTGTGAATGAACACGATAAACTCAAACCAAGAATGAGTGCCATTGTTATTAAAGCACACGTCACCAATGGGATTAAATTAGCACAAAACGAGCAATTGCCAGAGATAGTGACGGATTTTATCCGCACACACCATGGTACATCTATCATCAAATTCTTCTACGAAAAAGCAAAAGAACAGACAGAAAACATTTCAGAGATACAGGTTGAAGATTTCAGGTACGACGGACCTCTGCCCAGTTCCAAAGAAACCGGTATTGTCATGCTGGCCGATGGTGTAGAAGCATCATCAAGAGCAATGACGGATCCAAATTATCAAAAACTGGATAATCTCGTTAATAGAATCGTTGATGAACGACTCGACGAAGGACAACTAAATAACTGTCCGTTAACGTTCAAGGATCTTCAGAAGATCAAAGATACATTTTTGAATATTCTGGTTGGTATGTATCACGGACGAGTAAAATATCCTGGTCAAGATGAAAAAGACAGAGTCGGGGAACAGGAGAACTCATCAGAGAAACCCAAAAAAGTTTTATTACACGATGCCCCCCCACGTGAAACAAAGGATAAACCTGATAATTCATCCTGAACATGCAACCATTTCAAAGGGAATTCCAGCTTTATCTACAATTCTTACGGCTCGAAAAAGGATTAGCCGATAATTCTCTGGCTGCATACGAAAACGATCTTAACAGATACTTACGTTTTCTGTCAGAAACCCTTAAGATTGATGATTTGGGAGCCGTTGCCCTGCGTCATATCGAGATGTATCTTGAAGAATTAATAGCAACAGAGCTTGCTGTTACAACGATAGCCAGAAATATATCAAGCATCCGCAGTTTCCATGAATTCATTGTGGTAGAAGGCTATAGTTTAGCTAATCCCGCCGAACTCGTGGAACTACCCAAACTCAGTAAAAAACTGCCGGAAGTTTTAAACACAGAAGAAGTACGGCGGATTTTGGATACCCCCGATATTTCAAATCCCGCGGGAATGAGAGATGTGGCAATTCTTGAAAGTTTGTATGGCACCGGTATGCGTGTAAGTGAATTAGTCAATCTACAATTAGACCAGCTTTATTTCCAAATCGGTTTCATTAAAGTTATCGGTAAAGGTAGCAAGGAACGCCTTATTCCTATTGGTGAAATAGCACAGAACACTATAAAAAAATATCTGCAAAAAGCACGGCCACTTTTTTTTGTTAACAACGAGAAATCCATGAACCGTGTTTTTTTAAATCAGAGAGGCGGCCCCATTTCCCGAATGAGTATTTGGAATATTGTCAATCAGGCAGCTAAAGATGCGGGAATAACAAAGAAAGTCTATCCTCATATTTTTCGTCATTCTTTTGCCACACACTTGCTCGAAGGCGGAGCTGATTTAAGAGCAGTTCAGGAAATGTTAGGCCATGTCTCGATATTAACAACTGAGATTTACACCCATGTCGACCGGTCGTACTTACATAAAATTCACAAGAAGTATCATCCCAGAGCATAGCGATCGATATTTAGATCAGTTACTTTCACATTTTCCCAAATTGACCATTTACATTATTTACAATTAGAAATGTAATACATACATCCAAATGTTATTCGATTTTTCAGCATAACTTTTCATCGAACTACTGAATCCTCATACTATCATCTATATAAATTATTGATATCATTGAATATTATTAGGTCGTATATTCATCTTACCTATGTGTCTTCATTTCAAAATGATGGCAAAACGCGTTATTTATTTTTATAACTATTCCTATAAGTACATTATTAGCAGTAATAATCTATATGATAAAAAAATAGACACTTATATAAATTAAATAGCCCATCTTTTTTACCTCTTATCCGAATCCAAAAACTGTCTGTTGACTTAACTTCAAATGCATATATAACCATATATTATTTTCACCTTTTAACAACTTCTTATCTGTAAATATTGTAAAAAGTAGGTGGAGGGGAGTGCATTAATTAATGTCTTTTTTAACTAACGGAGTTTGTATATGAAAAACAGAGCTACCAGGAAAACCCTGTGTCTGTCGCACATCTTTATACTTATATGTTGTCTGGTTTTTATTATTCCACGCTATTCTATGGCCCAACAAAACGGGGGGATTAAAGGTAAAATAACGGATAACAATAGTGGAGACCCTCTTGGAGGGGTCAATATATTTGTAATGGGAACAAACCAAGGGACGAGTTCTGATTATAAAGACGGAACCTACAAACTTGAATTGCCGGCAGGTGATTATACATTAAGAATCAGCTTTATTGGCTATAATACTGTAAATAAAAAAGTTACAGTGTCTTCCGGTCAAACACTCAGTTTGAACGTTTCCATGAAACCAAATCTTATTGGAATGGATGAAGCTGTAGTTGTCGGAGCACGTCGTAAAAATCGAACTGTAATAAAATCTGCGGTTCCCATTGATGTACTAAACACACAATCCATTCAAGCAACAGGTCTGTCTGAGACCAGTCAGATTATCCAGTCCCTGGCACCATCATTTAACTTTCCACGACCAAGCGTAACGGATGGTACTGATGCCGTACGTCCGGCAACCCTGCGGGGCCTCGGTCCTGGTGAATTATTGGTGTTGGTTAATGGTAAAAGACGTTATACAAGTGCATTGGTTAATGTTAATGGTAGTGTTGGCCGTGGTGAAGCCGGCGTTGACCTGAATGCCATTCCTGCCAGCGCCATTCAGCGCATTGAAATATTACGCGATGGTGCAGCGGCGCAATATGGTTCAGATGCCATTTCGGGCGTTATAAATATTATTCTGAAGAAGGATAGTGGATTCACAGTATCCACAAAAACAGGACAAACAAGCAAAGGTGACGGTAAAACTATTGATGGTGATATCAATTATGGAACCTCAATCGGTAACGGTGGATATTTGAATATGACTGCTGAATACCGTGGCAGGGGAAGTACAAACCGTGCAGGTATCGACCCACGTCAGCAATATTTTGGTAAAGATGCCAATGGTAATCCGACATTTTCCGGCGATCCAAATCAGGTGAGCCAGGATCCACGTGAAGCTTCGTTTAACAGGCATAATTTCCATGTTGGTGATCCCGTATCTAAAAACGGTAACTTTATGTTCAACAGTTCAATTCCCATAAACGGCAGCACCCATTTTTATACTTTTGGCGGATTAGGCTATCGCGACGTTAAATCAGGTGGTTTTTATCGCAGAGCACTTGACAACAGAGATGTCCGTGCCATTTATCCTGATGGATTCCTACCGCTTATTCATTCAACGGTCTTTGATGGATCTGTTGCCGTTGGTGTAAAAGGTGCATCCTCTTCGGGTTGGGCATGGGATATAAGTAATACGTATGGGCATAACTCATTTAATTTTGGCGTGGACCATAGTCTGAATACTTCATACGGTGCCAAGAGTCAGACTAAATTCAATGCGGGTACCCTATTCCTAAATGAAAACTCCCTGAATCTTGATTTATCGAAGGATTATAATATCAGTACAAGCCATAAGGTGAGTGTTGCATTCGGTAGTGAATTTCGTATTGATAACTATCAAATACACGCCGGAGAGAAAGCTTCATATGCTGATGGCGGAGTAAAAATTCTGGACGGCCCGAATCAGGGTCAACAACCGTCAATTGGATCACAGGTTTTTCCTGGTTTCCGCCCAAGTGATGCCACGAATCAATCCAGAAACAATTTTGCTCTTTATGCTGATGTAGAAAATAATTACATCGATAAATTCCTGATCACTGCTGCCGGCCGTTTTGAGCATTATAATGATTTCGGTTCTACGTTAATCGGGAAAGCGACGGCACGTTATGAGTTAAATAACGTTTTGGCTCTGCGTGGTTCGTTCAGTAACGGTTTTAAGGCACCACAATTGCAACAAGCGTGGTACTCAACCACCGCAACGGTATTTATCAATGGATCACCATATGAAATCCGAACATTCCCGGTTGAAGGTCCCGGAGCAAAAGCACTTGGTTCCAAACCTTTAAAACCTGAAAAATCTGTTAACTTCAGTGGTGGTTTCACATTAACACCAGGTGATAATTTTTCCATGACGGTCGATTACTATCATATTAATATCAAAGACCGTGTTGTTTTGTCTTCTAATTTTATCGGTTCATCTGTTCAGCAGTTACTTGACAGCCGTGGATTACACGGTGTCACCGGTGGACGTTATTTCACCAATGCTGCCAACACTTCAACGGAAGGATTAGATGTAGTAACACATTATGGTTTATCACTCGGATCAAGCGGCATACTTCGCTTGACAGGCGCTTTTAATATCAATACCACTAAAATCACCCATATAGATAAAACGCCTCCTCAATTAGCCAGTCTTAATGTGAAAATACTTGATCGTTCGGCACAGGATCTGTTGACTGTAGCCCAGCCAAGAACCAATGTGAACATAACCGCAGCATACACATACAAAAAGCTTAACCTTACGCTCAAAAATACAAGATTCGGTAAAGTTACCAACTGGAGTAATAACCCGGCGAATGATCAAACATTCAGCGCCAAATGGTTAACCGATCTCGACGCATCCTATGCAATAACTAACAAGGTCAGTTTTGGCCTGGGTGCTGAAAATCTGTTTAATGTTTATCCTGACAAGGTTATAGATCAAAATTCATATCATGGAATATTCCAATACACAGGGATATCCCCCTTTGGTTTTAATGGTGCTTATTACTATGCACGATTGACCCTGAACCTTTAAAATAAACATTTCATGAAATTGAGATAGTCTTTGGTTAAACTCTGAAGACTATCTCTTTTTTATACAGTTTACGTTTATATAGAAACCGGTTATATCTTAATTTATGCCGGTATACGCCATAAATGGATTTTTAACATCGCAAATTACATTATGAATGCATTAAAAAAGCTTATTACATCAACTCTAATCCTATTTGCATCTCTTTTATTTTATTCTCTTGCATATGCTCAGGTAGGCATCCCAAAAACGTACAAAAAAGCAATCGTGGTAAGCGCCACAAAAGAAGCGTCAGAAGCGGGTATTGAGGTCATGAAAGAAGGTGGTAATGCCATTGATGCTACTGCTGCCGTTTGTTTTACCCTTGCTGTCACTTATCCCGAAGCCGGAAATATTGGCGGAGGAGGTTTTATGGTTGTTCGTTTATCCAATGGTGATGTAAATACACTTGATTTCAGAGAAACAGCACCGGCCGGTGCAAGCAGGACAATGTATCAGGATAAAAACGGGAATGTAATAAAAAACTTGAGCCGTGAAGGAGCCCTTGCCGTTGGAGTCCCGGGTACGGTTGACGGAATGATAAATGCTGTCAGGAAATATGGGAAACTCTCACTGGAAAAAGATATGGCCCCTGCAATCCGGTATGCCCAAAATGGATATCGCCTTAGTTATAATAATGCTAAGGCTCTGAACTATTATCGAAATAAATTTTTACGATACAAAGGATCATCTCAATATTTCACTAAACCGGATTCAACCCTCTATCATGAAGGCGATCTTTTTAAGCAGACAGACCTGGCTAACACACTGAAATTAATCGCTGATAAAGGCCGTGCCGGTTTTTATTCGGGGCGTACAGCCGACCTGATCGTTAAAGAAATGAAAAAGCAGCATGGCCTTATTACACTCAAAGACTTAAAAAATTATCATAGTATCTGGCGGAAGCCCATAAAAGCTCAATATGATGATTATAATCTTTATATGATGGCCCCACCCAGTAGTGGCGGAGTAGCGATTAAACAGATATTAAATATGATTAAACCTTACAAAATTCGTCGCTATGGCTTTAATTCAGCAAAATATATCCATCTAATGACGGAGGCAGAACGACGTGTTTATGCCGATAGAGCGTATTATCTTGGTGATCCTTCTTTTGTTCATATGCCTATCAAATATTTAACCAGCCAATCGTACCTGAAAAAACGAATGAGTACATTTAGCTGGCAACATGCAACAAGAAGTTCTGAGGTTTCTCATGGCAAAGTCCCACCCCACTACCACGAGTCAACGGAAACGACACATTTTTCTATTGTAGATTCAGAAGGAAATGCAGTCTCTGTAACTTATACGCTCAACGGCGGATTCGGGTCACACGTCAGTGTAACCGGAGCCGGTTTTTTACTGAATAACGAAATGGATGATTTTTCCGCCAAGCCGGGTGTGCCCAATATGTATGGCCTTTTAGGCGGAGAAGCAAATGCAATTCAACCTCATAAAAGAATGCTTAGCAGCATGACTCCTACTATTGTCACTAAAAACGGTAAACTTAATATGGTAGTTGGAAGCCCGGGTGGGTCAACAATTATTACAACCGTATTACAGGTTTTTATGAATATCGCTGATTTTGGAATGAATGTACAACAGGCTGTTGCGGCTCCGAGAGTACACAATCAGTGGTATCCCGATCAAATTTTTTATGATCCCTATTCTTTCACAAACGATACCAAAAAGATACTCAATAAGATGGGTCATCATTTATCAAGAAGGTCACGTTACGTGGGAGAGGCGGATTGCATCCGGATATTAGCTAATGGCGAGCGAAGCGGTGGAGCAGATCCTCGTGGCGAAAATTACACAGCCGGTTATTGATATCTATAAATAAAAAAAGGCCATCCTTATAGACGGCCTTTTTTTATCCTGTGATTAAAACCTATTTATGACTTGAATCTTCTTCGTCATCGTTCATCGCCTGCTCAAGTTTTATAGTTACTTGGGCTCCTTCTTCCGTTAAATCGACGGTTTGTTCGTATTCTTTATAACCATCGGCGTCTACATAAAGTGTAAAACTTCCGGCTTCCAGATCAGTAAATTCGAAATATCCGGTAGAATCGGTCATTGTAGAATTATCAGTGCCTTTAAGCTGAACTTCGATATCAGCAATAGGATTACCACTTGATGCATCTACTACCATCCCTTTCAGAGTGGCGGCTTTAGTGTTTGTTTCAGTTGCCTGTGCATTGCTGTTCATGTATGTGAATCCAACAATAAGCGTAAGAAGTAACGTTGAAAAAAATGCTCTCTTAATCATGATTTTTTACCTTTTGTTCTGATTATTTATATGTTCATTTTGAACAAACCTCTGTCAGCAACACTATTATAAACCCGCAAGCATAATTATTATTAACAATGCTTTATAAGGCTGCATATTGTTGCCTTCTGGTAATTATAATACATACTGTTAATGCTTATAGAATTGTATTTGTGGTAAAGCGATACATTTAGTGGTAAAGGTATTATTATTTTTAGTAAAGCATTGATATTTAGGGATTACCATACCCCTTATTTTAAGTATTGCTACTTTATATTCATTTGATGATATGCCGGATATGTACAGAAAAGTATTACTTTGTATAAGTTTAAGAACCTTCCATAACTCATTTTAGAAAGTCTCAGAACCATCCACTTTAACCTCATTCATTATCCTGCATCTCCCGTATTATTTACCCCCTTGACAAATCGCTGCCAACGTTGAAAAGTTGTATTATCGCGATCAGCCGTAGATATTAGATTGGCAACGAATTCAGAAAAATCATCACTGAACGGTGTAGGTTTAGCTTCCCACCATTCTTGAACTCCGGCAAATGTTGACCACCATGCTATTGTAAATGACCATCTTTCCCATACTTCATCAGGTAAGGCATCCCGTTCACGCTGATGATATAAAAACTCAAACGCGCCAAACATTTCATATAATGCCCAAGTAAACTGTATCCTTTGTTTAGAAGTTAGTTCCGATGGATCTAAGACTCCTTTTGAAACAATAAACATGAAATTTTCATCCCTGCTCATATTAGC
Source organism: Balneolales bacterium (assembly GCA_035267045.1). Taxonomy (GTDB): domain Bacteria; phylum Bacteroidota; class Rhodothermia; order Balneolales; family DATFMH01; genus DATFMH01. Next base: position 87,249 of record DATFMH010000147.1, on the reverse strand, counting down.
TTGCATAGCCGACATTCTGTCTAACGTACGACTGTAGTTTTGTATTCGAAGCGTTTTAGTATTATGGCGCATTTGTAATGCAACAAATATGAGTGATATTATAACTGCAATAGTGCTAATAAGCTGCCCGAGTTTGGTCATCATCTCAAGATTGAAATATTCATTTTTAGTTTGAGGAGATGTCTTTATAGCGGGGACGGACGATTTTCGCAGTTTATTCTTATTTGAATCTGTATTTTCAGATTCAATCAGTGGGAAATTAACTGCTGGCGTTTTCATTGAATTCTCAGCCGGTGATGCAATATCTTCCAGGGGCGTTACTACCAAAGACAGACTAAGTAATAGTATCATAGAACTCAGATTTATTATCGTTCCTGTCATTTTCATACTGCATGAATTGATTATTGATAATCTGTAATAATGCTAATTTTATATCTTTTTATTCAGGTAATATCATTTACTTAAGAAAATTTAATCATAATGTTAATCCATGAATACAGGTAACCTGCTGTGTACTAATTAATTCTCTTAAATATTGTTATTATTGGCAAGATTTTTTTATTCAATATCAGGGTTGAAAAGATGTAATCGAATGATTGTTTAATCAATTTATCAGACTAACTGTTATATTGATGAGCAAAACAATAATCAATTTTGAGATAAAGCATATGTCATCTGATCGTAATCATGCAATCCAATCAATAGAATGGCTTGAAGACCACCTGCATATTATAGACCAGACATTCTTGCCAAAGCGATTAGTTTATACTGATTTGAGAGATGTGGGGCGAGTGTGGGAAGCGATAAAGAAACTCAGAGTAAGAGGTGCACCCGCTATCGGCATAGCTGCTGCATACGGATTTTATTTGGGGATAAAGGACCTTTCCGAACAGAATTTTAATAGCTTCTGGGTCGAAGTTGAACGTATTGCCGAATACCTTAACAGTTCACGACCCACAGCCGTAAATTTAAGTTGGGCGCTGACGAGATTAAAAAATACGATCTATGCTAATAAAGAAAAACCTGTAAGCGAGATAAAAGAACGGGTTTTAAAAGTGGCTATAACTATCCATGAAGAAGATAAACGTACCTGTAAACAAATTGGGGTTAAAGGGCAGGAAATTATAAAGGATGGAAACCACATTCTAACTCATTGTAACACCGGAAGTCTTGCAACCGGTCAATACGGTACTGCTTTGTCAGTAATCTATCATGCTCATAAAAAAAACAAAAAGATTCATGTTTGGGTAGATGAAACACGACCTTTATTGCAGGGCGCACGCCTGACCACATGGGAATTAGACAGAGCAGCTATCCCCATGTCTTTGATTACTGATTCCACGGCCGGCTATTTAATGAAATTAGGTAAAGTAGATCTGGTAATCGTGGGTGCAGATCGTGTAGTAGCTAACGGTGATACGGCTAATAAAATCGGTACTTATTCATTAGCCGTTCTGGCTAAGGAACATGAAATACCTTTTTATGTGGCACTTCCTCTCTCCACAATAGACATATCACTTGAAAACGGTGATCAAATACCTATCGAAGAAAGAGATCATGATGAAATACGGAAAATAGGTAATACCCTTATTGCACCTGAAAAAGTCGAGACGTTTAATCCCGCTTTCGATATCACACCAAATGAGCTAATTACCGGTTTCGTAACCGAAAAAGGCATTATTTACCCGGATTATAAAGAAAAATTCAAAAAGTTATTAAAGGGATAAAGCCTCAACAGCTTCTTTGGATTTCTCAATAATCTTCTCGGCTGTTATATCGTAGTGTGAAGCGTGCCAGATTACATTATTGTTTTGGACCAATAATATTTGTGGAGATTGATGTTTCACACCCAACCGCTCAGCTATCATCCGGGATACATTTCTGTTTTTAATGACATCTACATAATTTATTTCCACCTGTAAAGGTGCTATATCATCGGTAATTCTATCCAGTTCTTTATAAGCGCTGGAACTCGTACCACACCGGGTACTGTGTTTGAATATAATCTGTGGCTGTCTGTTGGATCGATGAATAATCCGTTCAATTGCGTCTGTATCTGTTGTTTCTACCCAATTTTTTCTCATGAAGTTAATTAGTTTATTTTATCCTTTTCAGTAATAACAAACATATCAGGCTATGTAATCATTCAAATAGCATAAGGATATAGTTTTAAACTTTCTACTATATTAAAATCTTCGGGTAAGAAATGGCTAAATTAAGCCTCCACTAATTCTTTATCATATTGATGACAAACTTCTTCAACTTTTTCGATTCCCAAACCGCGTCTGAGGATTACTGCTTCATCGCCGGTTAAATCAATGATAGTGGATTCCTGTTTAGTCAGATCCTGTTCATCATCAATAATGATGTCTACCTGTTTTTCAAAATCATGGAATAATTCCTGGCGATCAGGATAATAACCGGGCAGCCCGTTCCATTCCGGAAGTTTAGCGGATGTCGATATGAGAGGATCTCCAATTTCTGCAATCAACTCCTTGCAAATAGGATAATCGGGTACTCTAAATCCTATTGTTTTACGCCTGGGATTCAATAATAATTTTGGTACCGCTTTAGTAGCAGGCAATACAAATGTATAAGGACCCGGAATCAAACGTTTAATAATTTTAAAGTTATCATCTGTTATTAATGCAAATTTCGATATATCAGACAACGAATCACATATTAGAGTCAACAAATGATTTTTATCCAACCTGCGGATTTGTCTTATTCGATCAATTCCTTTCTTATTCGTATACACACATCCCAATGAATACTGACTATCGGTTGGAAACATGGCTATGGCATCCGACTTCAACTGATCGGCAACATCAAATATTCTTTTCTTATGTGGGGTGACTGGATGAATTTTAACCTTTTTAGCCATAATATTTTTTTTAAGTGAACTTTTATTCAATTAACACGCTTTGTAAGTAACGTAAAGAGGTATTACTTAACCTACGTTTATAAAGCCTAATATATTGAGTATAAATAGTGTTAAATGTCTGAATTGAAATGTTTACTTAAATGCTTCACGATTGAAATCCTCCCGGACATCATCTATCAATACCCAATATAAATTTTCTCTTAATTTTTTTATAAGCTTAATAGAAACTTACGCAATAAATATTGAACTCAAAATAAGATATCATTATGAGTAACTCAGTTAAAGCTTATTGGCTGGGACATTCAACTTTCAAGTTCGAGAGTCCCGACGGTAATATAATTTTTATCGATCCATTTCTCACAGATAATCCTAAAACACCGGATAGTTTAAAAAATCCGGATGCTATCGATTATATCCTGTTAACTCACGGTCATGAAGATCATGTTGGAGATACGCTTTCCCTTGCTAAAAAAACCGGAGCCAAAGTAGTTGGCATACTTGAATTGATCGAAGTCCTTAAAAAGAACGGGCTCAAAGAAGATCAGGGTATTGGAATGAATAAAGGTGGTACCGTTTATTTCGATGACTTCAAAGTTACCATGACTTCCGCCAATCACAGTTCATCATGGAAAGGTAATTACACCGGCGATCCCGCGGGGCTGATAATCCGTTTCAATAACGATTATACTGTTTACAATGCAGGAGACACCAATATCATGTACGATATGAAGTTATATGGGGAAATCTATAAACCTGATCTTGTCTGCCTTCCTATTGGTGACCATTTTACTATGGATCCTGTTGAAGCAGCTTATGCCGCAAAGTTAGTGAACGCAAAAAAGGCTATACCTATTCACTATGGTACCTGGCCACCGTTGATCGGATCTCCCGAAACATTTAAAGAACTGGTTGAAAAAGATACTGACACCAAAGTTATAATTCCCGAAATAGGCGAAAACTTTCTGGGTTGAAATAATTCATCTGCTTAATAAGCCGTCCCGTACTATCAGTGACGGCTTTTTTTAAAACTAATTATTTCATCAGATACCAATTACCCTGTAACTACCGGAAGCCGCTAACATTAAATATACTATAACACCGGTAATTGATACATAAAGCCAGATCGGCCACGTCCATCGTGCAATTTTTCGATGCTTATTGTAATTACCGGTACTCGCCCTGTATAATGTTATCAATACCAGAGGAACCACTGTAGCCGCCAATATTATATGTGTAATAAGAATTGTAAAATAAATGGGCCTGATCATTCCCTGACCAATAAAACGGACCTCTCCAACTTCAAAATGAAGAGTAAGATATGAAATCAGGAATAACACTGAGAGTGAGAACGCAGTCCACATTATCCTCATATGGATTTTCCGGTTCTTCTTAAGAATAAAGATAAGTCCGACAATCAACAGAACGAAAGTTGTCGTATTTAATATCGCATTAAGTAAAGGTAAAAAATGGAAAATGGACATTACTGTTTTTAGTTAGATATTTATGAAGTTCCTTAATTTACTAATCAACCATATTGATTAGTAATTAATATCACTTTAAAAAAAGTCTGAAATTAATTTTATATCCAGAATTTTACTATCATATCATTTAAAATAATTGGACACTAATGTTTAAATAATTGATATTTATACGCCGGGCAATTCGGAATAAACATACCGAATTAAATTTAATATTTTCTGAAATCTTAATTGTTTTTTCTTTTTTGGGATGATAATAGCTGATGGATTTCAAAATAACTTAAAATCGTCCATTTTAGACGGTTAAGGCAAAAATAAATACGCTATTTAGATTTTTTATAAATAAAAAATTAAGTTCAGTTGCTTCCTAATTCTATCTTATATTAAGTACGATTTTAAAAAGATCGAGTTGCGGTATTCAACCAGGAAATTAAATTCTCAAAGCTTATGTCTCAGATTTTCCCCAAATGGGCGAATCGTGTGCCTAAAAGGTTAACTATTGGCTCAATAGTATTATTAAATGCCATTATCTTCGGTGTATGGTATTTTTTCTCACCGAGATATTTAGATGTTGGTTACCAGCCAATTCAACCAATTCCTTATAGTCACGCTATACATGCCGGTAAACTGGGTATCGATTGCCGATACTGCCATACATCTGTGGAGAAATCGCCCCATGCGAATATCCCACCTACTCAAACATGTATGAATTGCCACAGCCAGATTAATTCCAAGAAACCCAAACAGATTGCTAAAATAAGAGATCATTGGAAGTCCGGTGAACCCATTAAATGGATTCGGGTAAATAAACTCCCTGAATATGTAAACTTCAACCATAGTGCTCATATCAATGCTGGTGTTGGTTGTGTAACCTGTCACGGTCGTATAGACAAAATGCAGGTGGTACATCAAGTTGAACCACTCAATATGGCATGGTGCATCAATTGTCACAAAAACCCGGCACCCCATTTACGTCCGGTCAGCCAGGTTACAAATATGAACTGGAAAGCTCCGAATGGAAATCCGGAAGCTTATGGCAAAAAAATCATGGCCGCCAGAAATATCCATGCACCCACATATTGTGATGGTTGCCATTATTAATACACAACAGAGTTTGAATATTAGCAGATTATATAATTCATAATTTAATTATGAGTAAAACAAACGAAAATCCTACATACTGGAAAAGTCTAAACCAGCTCGCAAATAACGAAGAGTACAAAAAATTTTTAGAAAGAGAATTCCCTGAAAATGCTTCCGAATTAAAAGATGGCATGTCCAGGAAAAACTTTCTTCGTATCATGGGGGCTTCAATCGCCCTCGCAGGATTTGCAGCTTGTCGTCGACCGGTAGAGAAGATTCTACCTTATAAAACACGACCGGAGGAGGTAGTACCCGGTAATCCTTTATATTATGCTACGGCGATGCCTTATCGCGGCTCCTTAACCGGATTGGTTGTTGAAACCCATGAAGGTCGCCCGACGAAAATTGAAGGGAATACGGAACACCCGGCAAGTATGGGTAACACAAATACCCAAATGCAAGGTGCTATTCTTGGCCTTTACGATCCCGATCGTGCTCACGGTATAACTTCAGATGGCCAGAAAAAGTCATGGGACGACTTCCTCTCTTTCGCCAAACAAAATTTCACATCCGATAAAAAGGTTGCGTTCTTATGTGAGGCCAATTCATCCCTCACACTTAACAGGCTTAAGAAAGATGCCTTAAAAAAATTCAAAAATGCCGAATGGGTAACTTATGAACCATTTGGTGAACAAAATGCTTTAGAGGGTAACAATCAGGCATTTGGTAAAAAACTCCGAACATACAATCACTTCGATAAAGCTAAAGTAATTGTATCGCTGGATGCAGATTTTCTGCAACAGGGATCTGAAAATGTTACGAATATTGGTAATTATACCAGGGGACGTGCCCTGGAGAGTACCAAAGATTCTATGAATCGACTTTATGCCGTTGAAAGTAATTACTCTCTGACAGGCTCTAATGCTGATCACAGATTACGTATTAAAAACAGCGAAGTCGAATTATTTACCTATGCTCTTGCCGCTTCATTAGCTGATAAAATAGGCGGTCTGGAAGCATTTAAAGGATATAATAATCATTTCAGCAATCATAGCTGGGTCAGTGTACTTACCGAAGACTTATTAAATAATAAAGGTGAGAGCATTGTCGCTGCCGGTAACGATCAAAACCCGGCTGTACACGCCGCGGTAGCTGCTATAAACATGGCTCTTGAGAACAAAGATAAGACCGTATCTTATTACGATGTTCCGACATTTGAGACAGGTAATGATACGCAGCGCTTTTATGAGTTAACCCGCGACTTAAAAGCGGGTAAATATGATGCTCTTGTGATGATCGGTACAAATCCAGTATTTACAGCACCATCCGATCTCGATTTTAGTTCAGCTCTGAAAGCTACAAAAACGACTGTTTTATTATCTCAGTACCACGATGAGACAGCCCGCCAGACACAGTGGCATGTCAATCGTGCTCATTTTCTCGAGCAATGGGGAGATGGGACTTCTTATACAGGAGTAAAATCAGTTATTCAGCCGATGATTCAACCGTTATATGGTGGGAAAAGTGAGATCGAATACTTATACGCTATTATAAATGGTACATCGGGTGATGGACATAAATTGGTAAGAGAAACATGGAAATCGTACCTCTCCTCTACCAATTTTGAGAATCAGTGGGAAAAGATCCTTCACGATGGAATCCTTCCTAATACTGAGTTTGATACTCCCCGGGTTTCATTAAGTTCCTCTTTTGCTACTTATATGAATCAGGCCTTTGCACAAGCAAAAAAACCGGGTGATAATGAAATAGAGCTGGTAATTAAACCTGATAACAAAATTATCGATGGCCGCTACGGAAATATCGGTTGGTTACAGGAATTACCTGATCCCGTTACAAAGATAACATGGGATAATGTGGCTCTGATGAGTCTTAAAACAGCTGCAACATTCGGAGTCAAAAATGAAGATGTTGTCAGTATTACATCCGGAGGCAAAACTGTTAAATTAGCAGCCTGGGTACTACCCGGCCATGCTGATAACAGTATAACAATATGGGCAGGATACGGTAGAAAAGGTATAGGCCGTATTGCTGACGATGACTTTGGTATTTACGTTGATAACAAATACAAAACGTTGCCTTTTGAAGTGCACAAGTTTGAAAGCAAAAATGTATTTCCATTTGTTACAACGGATAATCCTCTTTATCACACAAGTGTAACCGTTAAAAAAACCGGAGAATACTACAGTATTGCATCCACGCAAGACCATAGTAGTATGGAAGGCCGCCCGTTGGCACGTCAGGGCACTTTGGATACATATCGTGAGGATCCACATTTTGCTCCGGAAATGGAAGAAGTGGCCGGTATAGAAAAGAAAAGTTACCGTAAGTTTCCGGATGCTCTTTACACACCCCAGGAAGGCTATGATTATTTGCCACAATGGGGTATGTCAATCGATCTTAATTCCTGCATCGGTTGCGGAACTTGTACAATTGCATGCCAGGCCGAAAATAATATACCTGTAGTTGGTAAGGAACAGGTTAAACGCGGCCGGGAAATGCATTGGGTTCGTACCGACCGTTACTTTATTGGTAATGATGCCGGAGATCCCGAAATCATTCACCAGCCGGTTCCATGTATGCAATGTGAGTTGGCGCCCTGCGAGGAAGTTTGTCCTGTAGCCGCAACAACACACAGTAGGACCGGATTGAACCAAATGACCTATAACAGATGTATTGGTACGCGTTATTGTGCTAACAACTGTCCTTATAAGGTTCGTCGATTCAATTTCTTCAACTTCTCGAAAGAATTCCTGTCCTCTGGTGATGATCCTGAGGTTATACAAATGGCTATGAACCCGGATGTAACGGTTCGTTTTCGTGGAGTTATGGAGAAATGTACCTATTGCGTTCAACGACTTAATCGGGCTCAAATCGACCGGCAGCTTGAAACGAAGAATCAATCGTTCAAACCTGTTGATGGTTCGGTTCAAACAGCTTGCCAACAAGCTTGCCCGGCTAATGCCATTAACTTCGGTGATATTTCTGATCCGAATAGTAAAGTTGTCAAGGTTAAGCATAACGAAAGGAACTACATTATGCTGGATGTCTTAAATACACGACCGAGAACATCATATCTTGCCAAGATTCGCAATCCGAATCCTAAAATGAGTTAAACTGAAATTCTAATTGAGTTTTCTGAAATTTTAACAAGAAACAAAACTGGACATGAGTAAGTCTTACGAATTTGTGCCAGAGCCGCCTTTAGTGCAAGGAAACCATACGTTTGGTAGCATAACGGCGCTCATAGGTGACATACCTGAGAGAGAAACTCCAAAAGGTTGGTATATAGCCTTTGGTGTGGCCAATTTATTGCTACTATTGTTAGTAGCCCTGCTAAGTTATTTAGTCTGGGAAGGTCTTGGCGTGTGGGGTCTGAATAACCCTGCCGGTTGGGGCTGGGCTATTATTAACTTTGTATGGTGGGTCGGTATTGGTCATGCGGGTACGTTAATATCTGCTATTCTTTTTCTATTTCGCCAGCACTGGAGAACAGCTATTAACCGTTTTGCAGAAGCTATGACCATATTTGCCGTAATGTGTGCCGGTTTATTTCCGGCTTTTCACGTCGGACGTATATGGGTCATCTACTGGGTGTTTCCGGTTCCGAATCAGATGGGCATGTGGCCGAACTTTAGTTCACCGTTGTTATGGGACGTATTTGCGGTTAGTACTTATTTCACCGTTTCGCTGTTGTTCTGGTATGTCGGTTTAATTCCCGACCTCGCGACCTTACGTGATCGCGTTAAAAGTAAAACATCTCGATTTTTCTATGGAATGTTTGCACTTGGATGGACAGGAAGCAATCGTCACTGGCTGAACTATGAAAAAGCTTACATGATTCTGGCTGGTTTGGCCACGCCGCTGGTATTATCGGTACACACAATCGTGTCTTTCGATATGTCAGTTTCAAATGTACCGGGTTGGCACAGTACAATATTTCCGCCCTATTTTGTTGCCGGGGCTATTTATTCCGGTTTCGCCATGGTTGTCTCACTTATGATCATCTCCAGAAAAATTTACGGCCTGGAGGATATCATGACCGTCGATATCATGGAGAAGATGAATATCATTATGATGGTAACTGGTAATATGGTGGCCTTTTCGTACCTGATGGAAGGATTTATGTCATGGTACAGCGGTTACATTTATGAACGGGGGATCTTCTGGCTATACGTAGTAGGACCTTACGCATGGGGATTCTGGATATTGATGTTCTGTAATGTGATTAATCCACAGTTCATGTGGTTTAAGAAAGTGAGGCGAAGCGTTACACTCACATTTCTCGTCGCCACTTTCGCCAATATTGGTATGTGGTATGAGCGATTTATGATTATTGTCGCTTCTCTGGCTACCGATTTTATGCCCTCATCCTGGGCTTATTACTCACCAACATGGGTTGACTACTTAACATATGTCGGGACATTCGGATTGTTTTTCACCTTTTTCCTTCTATTCCTGAGGTTCTTACCCATGGTAGCCATCTCAGAAGTTAAGGCTGGCTTGCCGCAAGCGGACCCCCATTATTATGAGGAAGATGACCAACTTGAAGGCTCTAACGGCGCCGGATCAATTGTTATTCAACCCAATGAGAGTGTTTAAATAACGATCGTATATGGAAACGAAAGAAAACAAACAATTACACGGTATATTAGCGGAATTTCAGAATCCTGCTACCTTATTGCATGCTGCCGAAGCAGTTAATAATGCCGGCTATAATAAATTTGATACGTTCAGTCCATTCCCTATTCATGGGATTGAAAAAGCCATGGGATTGAAAAAATCTAAATTAGGATGGATAGTTCTCGGCTTCGGGCTGGTTGGATTAATAGGGGCTGTCTGGTTAATGGTGTGGGTTATGTCATCGGCTATGCCACTGAGTATCAGTGGAAAACCCTTGATTGATCCCCCGATTTATGTTCCTATTGCATTCGAATTGACAGTGCTGTTATCGTCTTTCGGTGCAGTATTTGGAATGTTGTTTTTAAATGGATTACCGAAACCATATAATCCATTATTCAACTCTGAAAACTTCAATAAGGCATCAGATGACGGTTTCTTCCTTTATATAGAATCAGAAGACGCCCTGTTTTCAGAATATAAAACAACTGAATTGCTGAAAGATGCAGAAGCTGTGAATCTCGAAAAGATCTACGATTAACAATTACTCATTGGATTTGGTTTAAAAAGCTAAGACATTGCAGATGAAACTATTAAAAAACAATCGCTCGATAGCTCTTATATTGCTTGCTATGGCTCTATCTGCCTGTAGGGGTAAGCCATTTCACAAACCGCCTATTCTACCCGAACAAAACATGTTCAATCAGGCAAAGTATAAGGCACAACAAGAAAATACATTCTTCTCTGATAACCGAGCCATGCGTATGCCTGTTAAAGGTACTGTGGCACGTGGATGGTTAAAGACAAATACCAAATTCTGGGATGGAAAAACCAAAGATGGCAAATGGGTACAAAAAATACCTTTACCCATAACGACCAAACTTGTTAACAGGGGTAGAAAACGATTCGATATCTATTGTACGCCCTGTCACAGCCGGTTAGGTGACGGTAATGGTATGGTAATACAATTCGGAATGCTCCATCCCCCGTCATATCATACCGCGGCACTTCGTGATTCTGCTGACGGATTCCTGTATGACGTTGTCACAAACGGTTTTGCTGTTATGCCCGGTTACAGAGACCAGGTACCAGTTAATGACCGATGGGCAATCGTAGCTTATATCAGAGCTTTGCAATTAAGTCAGCACGCCACTAAAGCAGATCTGCAAGGTTATACTTTTTCTGATTCTGCCATAACAGCTTATAAAGATAGTCTGCAGGCTGCTAAAGAAGCTGCAAAAAAACAAGCTGAAGCAAGTCAACAACAGCAGAAAACGATGAGTGCTGATCAAATGATTGCTTTGGGTAAAAAACTGTATACCGAGAAAACATGTAATTCCTGTCATACAACCGACGGTTCCAGTGGTGTTGGGCCTACTTGGAAGAATCTATTTGGAAGAAAGACTACCCTGTCGAATGGACAAACACTGACTGCCGATGAGAGTTACATCAAAGAATCAATAATGAAACCTCATAAGCAAATTGTTAAAGGCTTTCAACCTGTTATGCCAGTGGGGCTGATCAGTAGTCAGCAAAACCTCGACGCGTTAGTTGCATATATCGCATCTATTTCCAATTCAAGCAAGGCAAAACAATATGTAAAGCAGCTGAAAGACAAACAGCAGAAGGCCGGCCAGCAAAAATCGTCTATGAGTCAATCACAACTGATTGATTTAGGCAAGAAATTGTATACGGAGAAAACATGTAATGCCTGCCATACCACTGATGGTTCAAGTGGTGTTGGGCCTACTTGGAAAGGTCTGTTTGATAAAACAGTTACTTTGAAAAGCGGTAAGACGGTTAAAGCCGACGAAAATTATATCAAGGATTCTATCATGAATCCAAATAAACAAATCGTCAAAGGCTTTCAACCTGTTATGCCACAAGGTTTGGTCAGTAAGTCACAAGATGTTCAGGCTTTAGTAGCATATATTAAATCTCTCAAATAATAGAAATTGTTCAGATATATAAGTGAGTTAAGCATAAATATTTGAAAAGTAAATCATGAAAAAAATCAAAATAACAGACTCACTGTCGTTTCCAGAAGATAATAAGGCGACAACATCTTTATTCGTAATTGGAGCAGTGGGACTAATAGCCAGTGCAATAGGTTATTTTGTCAACAGGGAACAATTTTACTTCTCCTATTTGACCAGTTTTGTTTTCATTGCAAGCTTGTCATTGACATCGCTGATGTATGTTATGTTACAACACGTAACACATTCATCGTATAGTGTTGTTTTCCGAAGGGTACCGGAAGTATTGGCTCGAAATATATTTATTGTAGCCATACTCTTCATTCCAATCTTTTTTGGGATGCATTACTTGTTTGAATGGACACACTGGACTCCCCAGGAGATTTCCGCAAGTAAAGTTCTGCCCTATAAATCTCCTTATCTGAACTACCCGTTCTATATCATCCGGTATTTTATCTATTTTGGAATATGGTCTTTCTTTGGTTTCCGATTATATAAGAACTCCATTAAAATGGATGAAACCGGAGATTGGGGATTACAAACGCTTCTCAGAAGAACAAGTGGACCCGGATTATGGCTTTTTGCCATCACATGCGCCTTCGCTTCATTCGACTGGCTCATGGAACTTGATCCGCACTGGTACTCCACAATTTTTGGTATTTATTTCTTTGCCATGAGTTTTCAGGCTTTCTTTGCCATGATGATTCTTATCCTGCTCTATTTGCGGAAGAAAGGAATTCTGGCAAATACCATTACCATGAAACATTTCAATGATTTGGGCTTGTTACTCTTCGCATTCACAATTTTCTATGCCTACATCGCTTTTGCTCAGTTCTTACTGATTTATTATGCCAATATACCTGAAGAGGTTGTATGGTTTAATATGCATCTGAATGGCAGCTGGATATATGTAGGTTGGTTAATACTCTTCGGCCGTTTTGTAATTCCCTTTACTGTTTTACTTGGCAAAGGGGCCAAAGGTAGTTTGAAAGTTTTAAAGTATATTTCGATTTGGGTTCTGTTTATGCAATTTGTTGAATTATACTGGCTGGTAATGCCTAATCTCCATAAATCAGGTATCCAGATAAGCTGGCTTGATTTCGCAACTTTAATTGGATTGGGTTGTATATTCCTCGGGCTGTTTTTCAATACCTTCAAAAAGCATAGTATGATACCGAAAAACGACCCATTATTGGCTGATTCATTAAATAAACACTAATTTAGCTGGTAGAATAAGATGAGTTCAAAGGATCTTGATAATTCAAAAGAATTGAATCCTGAAGAAGGAAATTTCCAAATAGAAGATGAAGAGGAGTTTATCCATTCCCTTGATGAAGGGGTCACTGAAGATACTCTTAATCTGAAAAGACTCGTTTTCTGGGTAGTGACCGGATTGAGTCTAGTTGTCATGCTTATAATTATCGCATATAATATCTATACCTATAATTCTTATGAGATAGAACAACAGGTCAACGATCAAAGCGTTAATTATCAAATTAGCCAAAAAAGGGCTCAAGAACATCAAATATTAACATCATATGGAATAGTAGACCTTAAAAAAGGTTTATACCGAATTCCTATTGATAGTGCTATATCTTTATATGTTAAAGAAAATCAAAACACAAACTCTCCGAAAGAGAATAAGTAACAAACGCTGTCGATTTTCTTACTCGCTGATTGTAGCGTTCTTTATTTTATTATTTATTACTACCAATAACGTTCTTGCTCAACGAGCTTTGAATAAAGCCCGTGGCCTTGAAGGAGTAGGTATCACAGAAAAACTAGGGAAAAAGGTACCTAAAGATATCTCTTTCCTGGATTCTGAGGGTAAACCCGTAACCATTGGTCAGATACTTAAAGGGAATAAGCCTGTTATTTTAGATCTGGCATATTTCACCTGTCCGATGTTATGTCCCATGATCATTCATGGAATGATGAACGGAGTTAAGAAACTTGACTGGTCACCCGGTAAGGATTACAAAATTATAACTGTCAGTTTCGATCCACATGATACATATAAAATCGCCGCTGCCAAGAAAAAAGCGTATGTCGATACACTTAGTAGTCTTGGTAAACCGGGAGCAAAAAAAGGATGGTATTTTTTGACAGGTAAACAGGATCAGATTAAACGTTTGACCAAAGCGGTGGGTTTTGGTTACAAATATCTGCCTGAAAAGAAAATGTATGCCCATACGGCGGCACTTATTTTCTTAAGTTCAGATGGTAAGATATCCCGATATCTTTATGGGATATCATTTCCGTCATTACAGTTGAAAGGTGCACTTGGTGATGCTGCTCATGGCAACATAGGCAGCACTCTTGATAAAATCATATTATATTGTTGTCAATATGATCCAGGTACAGGTAAATACACAGCATCGGTTCGAAATATAATGAAACTAAGCGGTGTTGTTGTTATGATTCTTCTGGGTGGACTTTTAGGAATCCTCTGGTTTAGAGAAAAAAAGACAAAAAACACATAATAAACGTTTAATAAAACAGATGTTTAATTTAGGCAAGTATTTCTTACCACCGGCAAAGTCTACTTTTGCCCATAATACTGATGCATTATTCAACTTCATTACTACAACAGGTGCATATCTGTTACTCGGTATTGTTGTTGTGATGATCTACTTCGTCATTAAATACCGAAGAAGATCCGAGGATGATGTAACCTCTTTGGTTGACCATAATACGACGATAGAAATCGTTTGGTCAATAATTCCGTTAATCCTCGTACTCGTCATTTTCAGCTGGGGATTTAAAGATTATTATAAACTCTTTACTCCACCTCAGGATTCTTATGAAATAAATGTCACAGCTCAACAATGGCTTTGGAAGTTTAAGTATGATAATGGTAAAACGACCATGAATAAACTTCATGTTCCGGCCGGAAGGCCCGTGAAACTCGTCATGAAGTCAAATGATGTTATCCACTCACTTTTTATACCTGACTTCCGGGTAAAACATGACGTTCTTCCAAGCAAATACTCTATTGTCTGGTTTGATGCTAAAAAACCGGGACATGCGGATCTGTTTTGTACTCAATATTGTGGGGTAGGCCATTCCAATATGCATGCCGATGTCATTATTCAGTCTCAAAAAGATTTCGATAAATGGCTGAAACAAGGGGCTTCAAGTTCAAATGGTAAGCCTGCGGGTAAAACTATGGCTGAATATGGGAAAGAATTGTATCAGAAGAACGGATGTAATTCTTGCCACTCCCTGGATGGTTCAAAAGGTGTAGGGCCTTCATGGAAAGGAGTATTTGGAAGTAAAGTTACTTTAAGTGATGGGAAAACGGTAACTGTAGATGAAAACTACATACGTGAATCAATTCTGAATCCTGGTGCCAAAATTGTCAAAGGCTATAACAATGTAATGCCGACATTCCAGGGTGTCCTTAAAAACGAACAAATTGATGCACTCATAGCATTTATAAAGAAGCAAAAATAATATGGATAGCACAGAAACCAAGAATAAGATAAAACTCAAGGTACGTCACTTTCCACTTGACGAAAACCCTCCAAGTCATTATGCCAATAACAAGAAGGGTATTAAATCATGGCTCCTGACCAGGGACCATAAGCGCATTGGTATTATGTACCTTTGCACTATAACACTTGTCTTTTTATTCGCCGGTATAATGGCGCTGCTGATACGTTTATCACTTTGGAACCCGGCCAATCATATTGTTGCAGCTAAAACATATGATATCCTTTTTACACTTCACGGTACTATGATGATATTTCTTTTCCTTGTACCGGGTGTCCCAACCACATTGGGCAACTTTTTCCTCCCTATGATGATTGGTGCTAAGGATGTGGCATTTCCAAGGCTTAACCTGGCCAGTTACTATATCTATGTTGCCGGTGCCATATTTACTATTTTTGCTATTATAAATGGCGGTGTTGACACAGGATGGACATTTTATACCCCATACAGTATACATTCTACGACTAATGTGCTACCGATGACTATCGGTATATTTATCATCGGTTTCTCGTCCATTTTAACCGGGTTGAACTTCATTGTAACCATGCACAAATTACGCGCTCCCGGTTTATCATGGGGTAAATTACCACTCTTTACCTGGGGTATTTATGCAACAAGTATCATTCAGGTGTTAGCTACTCCCGTACTCGCCATTACGGTATCATTATTGATCATGGAAAGAGTGCTGCATATCGGTATTTTTAACCCGGCTCTCGGTGGTGATCCCATATTATATCAACACTTTTTCTGGTTCTATTCTCACCCGGCGGTGTATATTATGATCGTACCCGGATTCGGTATCATATCAGAATTAATCGGTACTTTTTCCAAGAAACGGGTTTTTGGTTACTGGTTCATCGCTATTTCGAGTTTGGCCATTGCTTTTCTTGGATTCCTCGTGTGGGGACACCACATGTTCGTTTCAGGTCAATCCGCTTTGGCATCAACAGTATTCTCACTGATCACATTCTTAATTGGTATACCTACGGGTATTAAGATCTTTAACTGGCTGGCGACAATGTATAAAGGGTCAATAACATTGAAGACGCCTATGCTTTATGCGCTGTCATTTATCTTCCTCTTCACTATCGGTGGAATTACCGGTATAATGCTTGGTGCTCTTTCAGTTGATGTTCACCTGCATGCTACCTATTACGTAGTTGCCCATTTTCACTATGTGATGTTCGGTGGAATGTTGATCGCATTCATAGGTGGTTTACATTACTGGTGGCCCAAAATGACTGGTAAGATGTATAGCGAAACTATGGGTAGAATATCATGGTTTCTTGTCTTCGTTGGTTTCAATGTTACTTTCTTCCCACAGTTTATCCTTGGTGCAAAAGGAATGCCGAGAAGGTATTATAATTACCTGCCACAATTCGAGACACTGCACAGAACGTCCACGGTAGGATCCTGGATACTTGGTCTTGGATTCCTCCTTATGGCAGTATATCTCATTCATTCATTAGTTAAAGGTAAAAAGGCACCTTCTAACCCATGGAATGCGCGTACACTCGAATGGATGACATCTTCACCACCTATTGGTGAAAACTTTAACTACACCCCGGTTGTCACTCACGGGCCATACGATTTCCACAGGCCTGTAAGCGAATTTCTGCTTGGTCTTGCCGGAAGCGATGGACATGGCGGTAATGGTGATCTTCATCCGGAAGGCGGAACACCGGTAACCGTGGAAGAATCCAATAACTAACGTGAAACAGGATTTGGTTTAATAAAAAATTAATTAACTAACGTTTAAAAATTTTATGTCACAGGTTAATGTAGCAACGGAAAACAAATCATTTGTTCAGCATCATTTTGTGGATGCTGAACAACAGTTTGATACCGCAAAGTTGGGCATGTGGATATTTCTTGTTACCGAAATACTTTTCTTCGGCGGTTTATTTTGTGCATATGTAGTTTTTCGATCATGGTATCCACAAACATTTATGGAGGCATCCGGGCATTTGGATAAAATTCTGGGTGGTGCCGATACAGTCGATCTTATCTGTAGTAGCGTAACTATGGCACTTGCCATACATTATATACAGGTTGGTAAAGAAAAATTAACTTTTATTCTACTTGGAATTACATTTCTTTTCGGTGCGGCATTTATCGGATCTCACCTTTATGAATGGTTAGATGAAATGAGTGTTGGCATCTATCCCGGATCTGCTTATGCTTTTAAAGGGATTAGTGACCCGCATGCCTATGTTTTCTTTACTCTTTATTACCTGATGACCGGCCTCCATGGTATTCACGTATTGGTTGGTATGGGACTTATGGCCTGGTTAATGGTAAAAACTAAAAGGGGCAGATTTAGTTCCGAATATTACACCCCTATTGAAATCACAGGCCTGTACTGGCACTTTGTGGATCTTATCTGGATCTTCTTATTACCTCTACTCTACCTAGTCGATTAAAAGGAATTAATTATGAGCGAACAACATCATCATATCGTACCCGTAAAAACTCTTATCACTATAGGAGCGATATTAGTATTTTTGACGATTTTAACGGTATTCTTTGGTTATCTGCATTTACCTTCACCATATAATGTCATTGTTGCAATAGGAATTGCAATCATCAAATCAAGCCTCGTTGTAATGTTCTTTATGAATCTGTACTGGGAACACAGAAGATTCAACATCATGGTATTTTTAGCCGGATTGGTATTCCTGAGTATTTTTATTGGTTTAACAATGCTTGATACCATGTACCGTTCCCATATTGTTCCCGGATTCTAACGGTATAATATAATTTTTAAAGTATGTACTTAAGCCGGTCTTATATCAAGATCGGCTTTTTTATTTCACTACTCTGTTGTACAAGTAAGAGGAATATAAATTCAGTGCTTACGAGTATAGATATGTTCGTGAGGTGGAGTACTTCCAGTGCCGGTGGCATATTCAAATAGACAAGCCCTATTCCTAACAAAATCTGAAATATCAGTAAAGCAAATATAGAAGTTCCTATTCTGCGATATATGCTTTGCGGTTTAAACAGACGTAAATTATATATAAGCCATAAACAGGCAATCATTACAACCCATGAAAACGTCTGATGAATAGTGTCAATGAAACCAACCTGAGATAACCATGCTGAGCGGGGAATGGTTAATGAACTGTCTTTCACAACATCTACAGACTGACGAACCTGTGTGCCAAATCCAATCTGTATTAAAGTTGCAACTAATAACACAATACCCGACCAGTATAGTTTAGTTTTATTATTTTTGGTCAAAGTAAGATCAATTTTTTTCTGAAAAGCTTTATAAGTGGCATAGATTAAAATGAGTAAAATAGCTAAAGCCGTGTACATATGAACTGAAATAATCCATGCTTTAAGTGATGACTTTACCACTTGACCTCCCAGCCAGCCTTCGAAACCGACAAGCAACATGGCAATACCGGAACTGTAAAAAACCGCAGGTTCCGTTTTCCGGTATTTAATTGATCTTATAAAGGTCAATATTATCATTATACCAGTGGTTATACCTACCAGCCTATTAACGTATTCAACCACCATTAAAACCGGATTAAACTGTGACTTATCAAACCCCGGAGGCAATTGTGAGGCTGAAAATGGCGGGATCCAGCTTCCGAAACATTTGGGCCAGTCGGGACAACCCAGGCCGGCACCTACTGCCCTGACCAAACCTCCAACGAAAATTAAAAAAATAGTAATGAATATTGTTGCCAGTGCCGTTTTTTGAAACGCATTCAATTTCGTCTTCACGTATAAACTCTTCTTTTTATGTCGATTACTTAATTATATCCGTTAACGTATCAGAAAAAGGTTTTCTGTTAAATGTGCTTTTAAAGTGTCTTAAAATACAAATATTTGTTAACTTCCTCTGTTTAATATGAAAGCTTACGGCTTTTACTACCAGGCTAAAACTCGCAGTAAATAATATTTATTTCGAATGAAATTCACAGTTGTTAAATCTCTCTCTCGGTCACACAATCTAAATACGATTTCGGCCTATTATGAATTGACTAAACCCGGCATTACTTTCTTGGTTTTGGCAAGTATGACAATCGGTTTTTTGCTCGGATCGACCGGGGGCATCGATTACTTTAATTTGCTGAATGCAATGATAGGCACTTTTCTCATTGCCAGTGGCACATCAGCTTATAATCAATATATTGAGAGAGACCTTGATAAATTAATGCTGCGTACACAAAAGAGGCCGTTGCCCATGCACAGGGTTGGTCCCAAAAATGCTTTCCTTTTTTCCACATTATTATTGATTTCAGGCCTTACTTATCTGATCCTGACCGTTAATTTGGTGGCCGGTATTATTTCAGCACCGACTTCTGTCCTTTATCTCGGTTTTTACACACCTTTAAAACGGATTTCCTTTATAAATGTCTTTATTGGTGCAATTCCCGGTGCTTTACCACCCGTTGGTGGTTGGGCAGCGGCTACCGGACATCTCGACCATGTGGGTATGTGGATTTTATTTGGAATTGTTTTCCTCTGGCAGATACCACATGTAGTGGCAATAGCCTGGTTATGTAATGATGATTATGAGAGAGCCGGATTTCATATGCTTCCGCTGAGGGATAAAAACGGGACAATGTCCACGATTACAATCATGTCTTGTTTACTGATATTGATACCTGTTAGCGCGACACTTTATACTTACCATATAAGTGGTATGATTTATCTTATCGGTGCCATTTTATCAGGACTCGGTTTTCTCCTTTATGGTATCTTCTTTATGAACGACCGGACTAAAGACAATGCGAAAAAATTAATGTTCGCGTCTTTATTTTACCTTCCATTGGTCTGGATTTTCATCCTTATTGACAAGCTGATCTGAATATAGTATTACAATTTGTGAGTGATAAACTGCATGTGCTACTATTATTGTGGGTTTTATGCGTCAATATGGTAATATTCTTTCTATGAATATTCATAACTACCAATCTACGCTCACATCTATCATAGCGTAATGGTTGACAAAATTTGGAATGCTAAATAACGTGAGGTTTGGATAAGAATCGCAGAGTTGTAATAATTACATTGAGAATACGACCAGTGAAAATATAACATATCATGACGACGGTCGACTGACCATCGACGACACAGAGCTGTTTTGATGCATAAAGCATGATTCAGATACCGAACTCACGTTGATTATACGGTTTTTCAAAATAAATAATGGTTAATTAATATCAGGGCATTTGTCGGTTGTCGGTTATGTCAGTTGTCTGTGGCCGGTTATTGGTGGTCATAGAATAATCTAATGTAACAGCTACTTTTATTAAGAAGATAGATTAATAAGCTTAAATAAACCTCACGTTAAATATTGATTATGCCGATTGCCCAAGTAAATCGTCTGTCGTCAAAACTTTGATAAAAAAAAGGAACCACCGATTTAAGTGGTTCCCAAATACCATTTAAAGAAAAATCAAAATCAATATATAGCTGGATATTTTTGAGGATTTGCCTCATGCATGATCCGGTAAACGGCATCAAAAATTTCTTCAGTATTCGGTTTTGAAAAATAATCACCATCAGAACCATAGGCAGGCCTGTGTTCCTTCGCCGATAACGCGTATGGCTCCGAATCCAGATAGAAATACCCTTTTTGTTCCTGCAGAACTTTCTGCATCATAAAGGCCGTTGCAGCGCCCGGCATATCTTCATCTACAAATAAGATCCTGTTTGTCTTCTTCAGGGATTCCACAATCATGTGGTTAATATCAAATGGCAACAGAGTTCTAATATCTATCAGCTCAGCTGATATGCCTGTACGCTCCAAATCTTTTACTACAGACGCTACAATATTACAAGTCGACCCATAAGATACAATTGTAATATCGGAGCCCTCAGAAACGATTTCCGGTATTCCAAGCGGGGTTGTGAATTCCCCAAGATTCACCGGTAATTTTTCTTTGGATCGATAGGCATTTAATGGCTCAACAATTAAAGCAGGGTCGTCCCCCTGTAGCAAAGTATTATAAAAACCAGCAGCCTGAGTAAGGTTTCTTGGAACACAAACATGTAATCCCCTTACTCCATTAATAATTAATCCCATGGGTGAACCGGAGTGCCAGATACCTTCCAGTCTATGTCCCCTTGTGCGTACAATGAGAGGCGCTTTCTGTCCACCTTTTGTCCGGTAATGAACCGTAGTGAGGTCATCACTTATAGTCTGGAAAGCATATAGGAGATAATCCAGGTATTGGATTTCGGCAATAGGCCGGAGTCCTCTCATGGCCATACCGATACCCTGTCCCACAATCGTTGTTTCCCGAATACCGGTATCACTGACTCTTAATTTTCCGTATTTTTCCTGAAGACCTTCCAGGCCAAGATTTACATCACCCAATTTCCCAGAATCTTCACCGAAAACCAGAATAGAAGGATCTCTGTCAAAAAGAATATCGAAATTATCACGAAGAACAACCCTTCCGTCTACCATCTTGGCATTTTCATCGTATTTAGGTTTAATCTCCCTGATTTTCAGAGGAGACCATTCCGATTCACTAATCACGTGTGAATCATACCGATCCCTGTTAATTTCTTCCTGTTTCCTAAGCCATTGAATGAGTTCATTACGAGCTTCAAAATCCTGACCAGCCGTAACCCGAAGTGCTTTCTTAACCGTCGAGAAAATTTCCTTCCGGATTGGAAGCATCGCCGTCTTCAGATCCTTTTTTATGGCAATTATATCATCTGAATTATTAGTCTCATTTTGAAATTTTTCCAATATCGAAAGCACTTCTTTCTTCTCTCTTTCAATTGGTTCCCTGAACGATTTCCATGCTTTCTGCTTCTCCTGAGATACATACCGCTGTACATCTTTTTCTATTTTATCCAGCTCTTCTGGTGTTGCCAGTTCTTTATCAATGATATATTCGCGGAGTTTACGATTACAGCAATATTCTTTTTCCCACTGCAGCCGCTCTTTCGACTTATACCTTTCATGGGAACCCGAGGTTGAATGACCCTGTGGCTGCGTTACTTCCTGTACATGAACGAGTACAGGAATATGTTCTTTACGTGCTATTTTTACAGCTTTCTCATAAGTTTCTAAAAGGGCTTCGTAATCCCAGGCTTTAACAGTGAATATTTCAAAACCCGGTTGTGTTTTAGTTCGCTTGAAACCACGTAAAACAGTAGAAATACTTTCTTTTGTCGTTTGATACTTTTTAGGAACAGAAATACCGTATCCATCGTCCCATACTGATAAAACCATTGGTACTTGTAGTACACCTGCCGCATTAACTGTTTCCCAGAATACGCCCTCGGAAGTACTGGAATCGCCAATAGTGCCAAATGCAACTTCATTTCCCTTATTGGAAAATTTGCTGTGACCATCTAATAACTCATTACCTCTATAAATTTTTGATGCATGTGCAAGACCCAATAACCTCGCCATTTGTCCGGCTGTAGGTGATATATCGGCTGAAGTATTCTTCATTTTCGTTAAATCTTTCCACGAACCATCATCATTTAAACTTCTCGTGGCAAAATGGCAATTCATCTGTCGTCCACCGGAATTCGGTTCGGCCTCCACATCGGCATGAGCATAAAGTTGTGCAAAGAATTGCTGAACATTCAATTGATTAATGGCCATCATGAAGGTTTGATCCCTGTAGTAACCTGACCGGAAATCTCCCTCTTTAAAATATTTCGCCATGACAATTTGAGGCACTTCCTTACCATCCCCAAATATTCCAAACTTCGCTTTACCCGTTAATGTCTCTTTTCGCCCTAATATTGACGACTCCCTGCTTATGACTGCCATTCTGTAATCTTCTAATATCTCTTCCCTGTTTATTTGGTCAGTCATTGTTTTTTTTCTCGCTTTTGCAGTCTGTGTATTTTCCATCTTCTCCTCAATAAATTAGACCTTCCCGGCCATTAGCCAAATATATTTAATTTACTTACCCGACCATAGGTTAAATAATAAGAGTAACTCATAAATTTCACAAAATTCTATTTTTTCCACACACATTTTAACTCTTTTGGCCGGTTTCCTACTTACACATTACAAAATTTATTAAATGCTTATTAATATATTATAAAATGAAAAAGTGATTGACGTAATTAATTTTATCACGTCAATCACACGTATCAAAGATATTTATTCAGTAAAACCTCCGCGGGTCATTTTTATCGGATCAAGTGCGTCATTAAGTTCTTCATCCGACAAATCGGTCATCTCTTTTGCGACCTCTTTTAAAGCTCTTCCTTCGGCGAATGCTTTTTTAGCAATTTTAGCACCTTTTTCGTATCCGATAATAGGATTAAGAGCTGTTACAAGAATGGGATTCTTTTCCAGTTTGTCTTTAATCTTCCCGGTATTGACCGTCAGATTAGCAATCGATTTATCCGCCATATTTTTGGAAACATTTGCGAGTAATTTCAGCGACTGCAGAAGATTTAATGCGACAACCGGCAACATAACGTTCAATTCGAAATTACCAGCCTGTCCGCCAATAGTAATAGCTGAATCGTTCCCTATAACTTGTGCGGCTACCATCGTAACTGATTCTTCAATAACCGGATTTATCTTGCCGGGCATAATGGACGATCCGGGTTGTAATGCCGGCAGTGTAATTTCAGAAATTCCACTATTGGGACCGGAATTCATCCAGCGTAAATCATTGGCTATTTTCATCAAACTTACGGCAATCGTTTTTAGTTGACCGCTCAGTTCAACAAGCGTATCAACTGTTCCCTGTGCCTCAAAATGATTCTCTGTTTCTTTAAATTTACCACCTGTAAACTCACTTATTTGTGCAGCAAACTTTTTACCGAATTCCGGATGAGTATTTAATCCTGTACCGACAGCCGTTCCGCCCTGGGGTAATTCTCCAAGGCGTATCATAGCCGATTCAACACGGTCAACGCCCAATTGCATTTGACGTGCATACCCACCGAACACTTGTCCAAACGTTACCGGCATAGCGTCCATCAAATGAGTCCGGCCCGTTTTCACAATATCCTTTAACTCATCTCCTCTTTTTAAAAATGTCTCTTTCAAATGATTCAGGGATGGGATCAACTTATTCTGAGCCATCAAGTAAGCAGAGATACGAATTGCAGTAGGAATTACATCGTTTGAACTTTGTCCATAATTGACGTGATCATTCGGATGTATTTTAATATCGTCTTTACCATCTTTTTTTGCCAATTCGTTAGCTCTTTTGGAGATTACTTCGTTGGCATTCATATTGGTCGATGTGCCGGATCCGGTTTGATAAATATCTATAGGAAAATGATCATCGAATTTCCCATCGATCACTTCTTCAGAAGCTGCGATAACATATTTGGCGATATCTTTATCCAGCTTACCAAGATCATTGTTTACGGTTGCAGCAGTTTTTTTAATATAACCCAACGCCTGTATAAACTGCTCCGGAAAGATAAATCCGCTAATCGGGAAGTTATTTACTGCTCTCTGAGTTTGTGCACCATAATAAGCGTCTGCAGGGACTTTAATCTCTCCCATTGAATCTTTTTCTATTCTATAATCACTCATTTTCTTAATATTTTTAATATGTTAATTGGATCGATTTTAAATATTTTACAAGGGAATGCACCTGATTAACAGACAGCGGTCCGCCATTTTGCTTTAAAAAACCGGGCATCATCTGTCTATTCGTATTATTTGATGTTCCCTTACTTATCATTTTGAACAATTTTTTTTTGCTTATTGATTCCAAATATCGGGTATTAAGTTTTATTCCGGGATGATATGCATCATCATGTCCATTCACTGCACCATGACACATCCGGCAGGAAGCTTCATATAAAGCGGATCCCATTTTCCCTTTACCCGGGTTGACATGACAGGAACGACATTTACCTTTAAAAATAAGAATCTTTCCATTATTCATGTCATCCGTCATTGTTTTAACTGACGGATGTTGTATAACATTGCATTGTACAACAAGTTGATGCTCCGGTTCATTTTCCGCATTGGATATTACACGTATCTCCTTTTGTATGAATCCGGATTTTCCACTTGTATTCATCCTTACATTAATAACACCTGTCTCTCCAGGTTTGTAAATCCTTTTCGAAATTTTCGCTATAGTACATCCACATGATGTCATCAATTTTCCGATCGTTAACGGGCGATTCCCGGAATTTTTAAATTGGAACCTTACATTTACCGAATCATTTTGAATTACATTACCAATATTAACCAAATCTTTAAAAAATGTAACAGCCGGTCCCCCAGTTTGCTTATTCTTTTGTGCCGGCAAAATGTAACCGGTCAGGTATACCGTTTTGTATGGATTTATACTGTCATTCGTAATAAATGTTATCGAATCATTTAAACTGTGATTGATCCGGGTTTTCAGAGGATTATAAGTAATACCTATTTTAACTCTGTCGCCGGTTAAAAGATCAAAATGAGGATAAGTAACTTCAACATTATCCGGTCCCTTGACGGAATCTATTCGAATAGGATAAGTTGTGGAATTTTGCAATTTGATTCTTTTCTTTTCTAATCTTCCAAAATGGATATTACCAAAATAAATTATGCCTTCAGAAAAAGTTAAACCACCAATTTTGATGACATCTTTACCGGACAAAGGTGTCGGCAGTACCGTCCCTTCTATATACAATGTAACTGTATAAGGCCTTCGATCTAATGATACAACAATACGTTTATGAAATTTACCCGGCAATTTATGACTGTTAAAAGATACTTTTAAATAACCTGTATCTCCCGGCTGCACCGCCTTACTTGTGAAAGAAGGTGTTGTACAACCACATGCTGCATTTGCCGAGGTTAAATGAACGGCTTTTTGACCTTCATTGGTAAATGAAAAAGTATACGTAACAATATCTCCCTCTCTGATTATACCAAAATCGTGTGTCGTTTCAGAAAACACGATACTACTTTCAAACCTTACCGGTCGATCAAAACCGGTTACAAGTAATAAGATTAGTGCAAGTAATAAACTACCTATAATTTTTGTCCCGAAACCGGTCATTATTTTTCCTGCTGCCGGTTTAATTTTAACTAATTCAGTTCACTTCATGACGAGTAGCAATTTTTTTACATACATTCCAATGTATCAACTTTCGGGAACCGCTTCCCTATCTTTAAAAAAGAAAAGTCGTAATCATGATCACGACATTTCTTTTTTATACATTCTGTAAACTTTTTCGACCGAGCCGCCTATTCTCTCAGCTACTCGCACCATCTCAACATTATTTTCAAGCACCCAGCCGAGTTCAGAAGATGTATATCCTTTTTCAAGGCCATTTCTGATAGCTTCCCTGTGTAGTAGGGCATCGATACCCTTACCCTGGTATTCAGGAAGAATCCCCATCAGAGCGGTTCTAATGCGGTCTATTTTTCTGCTGTAATAGAGCAATTTAAAAATACCGAATGGTAATAATTTTCCATTTATATGTTTCAGAGCCTGATTAAAATCAGGTAGAGCTATTGAAAAGCCGACGGGTTTACCGTCAATTTCCGCAACATGAGCGATATCAGTATCAACAATGGTCTTGAGATCTTTAGCCAAATGCCGGAATTCTTCTTTAGAAAGCGGCGTGAAACCCCAATTTTTGGCCCAGGCCTTGTTAAATATTTCTCTGATAATTTTAACTTCGGTATCAAAATTCTTCAGGTTAACTTCCCGTATTTTTAAATTCGGAAGTCTTCTTTTAACAATCGCTTCTGCGCGGTCTATCCTGTCGAGTGCTACCGTATCTTTGGTCACCCTGAATGCCAAAAGATCCATCTCTTTTTGATATCCGGCCCCGCTTATGAGTTTATCATAATACGTTTTATTATAGGGCATCAGGATACTTGGTTCATATTCATAGCCTTCAATCAGTACTCCTATTTCATCCATCGTACCGGGGCTGGCAGGACCAATAACACCCGTTAAATTTCGTTCCTTTAACCAATCGGAAGCTACTTTAAATAATAAGTTAGCTACGGACTGATTATCAATACATTCAAAAAAACCGAAGAATCCCACATTCGTATCGTGGTATTCATTGAACTTTTTATTATGTATCGCCGCAATTCGTCCGGCAACTTTACCGTTCGATTGAGCTAAAAACAAAGCAATATCAGCGTCATTATAAAATGGATTTTTTTTAGTGCTGATAAGCGTCTTCTGATCCATATACAAAGGAGGGATCCAGTTTTTATCCCCGGCATAAAGCTGATAAGGGAAATTCAGAAATGCTTTTTCATCCTTCTTTGAGGATACCAGTGTTATTCCGTTTACATCAGGATTATCTTTCAAGATTCAAATTCCTTTTATGTTAGCGAATGACCGTTTTTATCAATAATACCGTTTTTAACACCTACTTTATAAAAAGCTTCTAATATTCTGTCAAGCTGATCATTAGTATGTGTTGCCATGTAACTTGTTCGCACCAGCGACTGTCCCTTCGGAACAGCAGGTGGAACAACTGCATTAACATACACACCAGCTTCAAATAAATCACGCCAAAATTCAAAACATTGCATAACTCCACCAATAACAACAGGTATGATTGGTGTCTGACTGTTCCAAACATTGAAACCGAGTTCTTTCAACCCTTTTCTCATGTAATTGGAAATCTCTTCAAGTCTTTCGAGTCTCCAGGTTTCTTCCTGTAAAATTTCAAGGGATTTCAGCACTGTCATAACATTGGCCGGCGGCATAGACGCGCTAAAAATATGAGCCGGGGAGAAATGTCGTACATATTCAATGATCTCCCGATCACCAACGAGGAAACCACCGAGTGAAGCAAATGACTTAGAGAATGTACCACTAATCAGGTCCACCTCGTCCAGCAATCCAAATGTAGAGGCTGATCCTCGACCACCTTCACCAATTACGCCTATAGCATGGGCATCATCAAGATAAAGACGAGCTCCAAATTCCTTAGCCAGTTTCAATAAATCAGGAACATTTGCCAATAAACCTGACATAGAAAATACGCCATCACTAACAATCAGTTTACCTGCATTGGGATCGGCGCGTTCAAGAAGCTTGCGCAATTGATCCATATCATTATGCTGATAGCGAATGGTTTTTGCATTGGAACATAATGTACCTACTACGATACAAGCATGATTATCTTTATCAGAAAAGATGATATCATTTCTGCCCGCTATGGTTTGAATTGAACCTTCATTGGTCTGATAGCCAGTGCTGAAGAGCACACAAGAATCTTTTCTCATGAATTCGGCTAACTTCTGCTCCAATTCTAAATGAAGATCAAGTGTTCCATTCAGATAGCGTGATCCGGTACAGCCGGTGCCATATTCCTGAATGGCTTTTTGTGCTGCTTCTATAACACGCGGATCACTGGTCAATCCCAGGTAATTATTTGATCCGGCCATAATGACTTCGTTACCCTCAATTGTCACCACATTACCATCGCTTTCTGTAATTGGCTTAAAATAAGGATAAAGTCCAGCAGCTTTTACTTCTTCCGCCTTGGTAAACTCGTAGGCCTTAGCGAATAAATCGCTAGATTTTATTTCGGTTTTGGAGTTAGGCATTCTTGTGTAATCCTTCAACTTATCTTTAAAAATTCAGTTATTAATATAGCTAGTATATTTTTTCAATCAAATTTCCCGGAAATGAGTTTTCAATTTCGCCTGCGATATTGATCCACAACCAAGTGTATGTAGTTAAGATATTGATTAACAACATGTTCCCAATTGAAATTTTCAACTACATACGGTCTGCATTGTTCCGATAATACATTTAATTCATTTTGTAATACGTCATCAACTTTTAGGGCAAACATCTCATCATTACCCGGTTCCACCTGGTAACCATTTATTCCTTGTTTAATTACATCTCTTATTCCTTCTAAACCTGAGGCTATTACAGGTGTGCCTGAAATATTAGCTTCGAGCAGTACAATCCCAAATCCTTCCATATCCCCGGGCACCTTTATATTAGGCATTATAAATAGATCTGACGCAGTATAGGCATGTTGTAGAACTTCGTCAGGTTGCCGGCCCAATAACGTTACATTTCCACCTACCGGCGAATTTGCAACCAGTTTGCGAATATGTTCCAATTCCGGGCCGTCACCAATAACAACATATTCTATATCTGATGATATTTTAGGTAAAATTTTGTCAATGAACCAGTAATGGCCTTTACGCCGAACTAACCGACCAACGGTTAATAATAAATATTTATTTTTCAGATCAAGATTGAAATTATTTTCCAAATAACATCTGGAATATTCAGAATCGTTTATCCGATTATTATAATCCGATACCGGAAAACCATTTGGCAGGGCCACACCTTTATCCTCATGCATACCACGTTTTATACATTGTTCACGCGTAGCACTCGATACGGATATAACGCCGTCAATATTTTTAAAAATTCTTGGTACAAACTTTTGATACAGATTCACTGGTAATGTTACATCCTGCCCGTGATTAATTGTAATCATCGGCACATTTATTTTTTTTCTCAAAAAATATGCAAGGCTCGCTGTTACCATCGAAGAAAACAAAACAACATCCGGTTTCTCCCGTCTGACTAAATCCGGCAGCTCAAATAATTGATTCAAGAGAAACCAAGCCGTCATTGGTCCGGCCATCTTCCAGGAAACTTCATGCGTAACATCAATTAATTCAACATCATCCCGTTGTTTCAATTCGTCTACAAGTTGCATGCTTACACGCTGCATGCCGCCCATATTTGCCAGGACGGCATCTTTGGGAGGATGTAAATGTGACACATACAAGATTTTCAAAATAACCTCAGAACTTTAATTCCGGCCGGGGTTGACCTAATGCTTCTTCGTAATTTTTCACGAGTTTAGCCATTACAGTATCCCATGAATAGGCCAACGCTTTTTGCCGGGCAGCCTCCGACATACGCTTACGTAATTCCGGCTTATGTGCCAGATCTACAACTGCTTCCGCAAATTCATTTGTTTTCTTTGGTGGTACGAGTAATCCATTAACACCTGACTCTACCAACGATTTACTACCGGTGGCATCGGCAACGACTGCAGGCACACCGCTGGAAAGAGCTTCAAGTGTCACACTACCAAATGTTTCCGTGTCGGATGGGAAAAAGAAAATATCACTACTGGCGTAAGCACGGGCAAGTTCCTCACCCTGAAGAAAACCGGTGAATATACCATCACGCATCATATATTGGAGCTCTTTACGTGCCGGTCCATCACCAACAATCAAAGCTCTGATATTTGAATCGGCTTCGAAAATCTTTTTGAAGGTATCGACCATCGTTTGTAAATCCTTTTCCCATACAAGGCGGGAAACAAATGATACGACGACCTCATCATCCCTGATTCCATAAGAGTGTCGCCATTTCATATTCCGTTTTTCCGGCGCAAACAAGTTGGAATCTACTCCCCGTGACCAAATACGTAATCCATTCTTAATACCTCTATTATACAACTCATCCGCCATTGAGGGAGCCGGGACATAAACATGTTTACATTGCTCATAAAACCAAACAAGGTATTTCCAGCCAAGCATCTCAAGCATTTCCATATTATAATATTTCAAATAACTGGTGAAATGCGTATGATATGATGCGACAATCTGAATATCATTTGCCTGTGCAAATCGCATGGCTCTAAAACCTAAAACATCAGGAGTTGCAATATGAATTAGCGTAGGATTAAAAGATCGTAAACGTTTCTGCACTTCTTCGGGAAAACCTACCGTAACCCGGTATTCCGGCCGCCCCGGCATAGGCAGTGAGGGTACGGGAACAAATTCACCTGCATGATTGATATCAGGCTTGTCACTTGTTGGTCCGAAAACGATGACCGGTATATTATTTTTTTCCAGGTATTTCACTAACCGATTCAGCGTTAACGATACACCATCAGCTATATGATTATAATTACCTGTAAAAATCGCGACTCTTAATTCCTTCATAAAACTTCTTGACGATACACCTAAAAAGTTGGCGTATCATTGGTTACCATTTATATTATTATCATGTTACTACTTGATCTACAGTATCCGATTTCAAATTATGCATTAGATATAATCAGACACGACAATATTTACTTATATTCTCTCTTTAACATAACTAATAAATATACGAAAAAATCATGAAAGCCTTCATCACCGGTGCCACCGGTTTTATAGGAAGCCACCTTATAGATTTACTTATTGACAAAAATGTCGAAGTACGTTGTCTTGTTCGAAATAATGAAAAATGGCTCGAAGGGAAAGATTATACCCGTATTAATGGAGATCTCCATGATTTGGATGCTCTAAAAAAAGGACTCGATGGTGTTGATGTATTATATCATCTGGCAGCTGTGGTCATGGCTCCTGACAAAAAGACATTCGATTTAGTTAATGTTGAAGCCACTGAAGTTTTGATTCGTCTGGCTCAAAAAATAAATGTAAAAAAAATAGTTGTGCTTTCTTCTCTGGCAGCAGTTGGTCCAAGTATCTCCAGGCCCGTTAATGAGCAAGACCCTCTTCACCCGGTAAGTATGTATGGGGAATCGAAGAAAAAAATGGAAGAAATTATACATAAAATTTCGGAACCGGACACATCTATTACTATTTTAAGAGCAGCCGCTGTTTATGGCCCTCGTGAAGAACAAATTTATACGTTTTTTAAAATTGCTGCAAAAGGCTTCTGCCCAATCGTTGGCGATGGCCAGAATCCACGAATTTCACTTGTACATGTCCGTGATGTGGTACAAGGTTTATGGCTGGCAGCTAATCATCCTCATAAGGGAGTAGAAACTTATTTTATTTCGAGCGACGAAACCTACACTTGGAATCAAATAATGAAAGCTACGGCAAGAGCACTTGGAAAAAAATTGATACCCATACATATAAAGACTAAACTGGTAAAAAATCTTGCCAGTCTGACTGAAAAATTCGCATCATTTTTTGGACATTACCCCGTTTTTAATCGGGAAAAGGCAAATGAAATGGTTTTGGAATGGACCTGTTCCACAGCAAAAGCAAAAAAAGATTTACATTACCAGCAACAGGTCGGATTAGAAGAAGGCATATTGGAAACTGTCTTATGGTACAAAAGACATCATTGGTTATAAAGCTCATTATTTATATGAAGAAGCGATTATTCAAATATTTTTCTATTAGTACATTTTTCTTATTTGCGGGATTCTCATTATGCTCCGCACAACCGAAGTTGGTTAAAAGCGATAGTAATACTTTGCAAATACCAAACATATTGA
Source organism: Balneolales bacterium (assembly GCA_035267045.1). Taxonomy (GTDB): domain Bacteria; phylum Bacteroidota; class Rhodothermia; order Balneolales; family DATFMH01; genus DATFMH01. The sequence goes on along the minus strand of DATFMH010000147.1, from coordinate 54,520 downwards.
CGATGGTCAATAGTCCGACCCATTTATATGTATTATCGAAATCTGATGGTTTGATTGTCTTCCGGGCTCATCAGGATAGCCTCCAATGGCTCTATTCTTCACCTGGCATGCAAAAAAGAGGTGATGAAATGACCGCAGACAGCCGGTTTGCCTATCTGTTTGGTAATGGTAAACGTCTGACTGTTATTGAGCCAACTTCATTACTGGGTGTATATTCTTCTACTTATTTACCTGAACCTGCATTGGATGCCGGCAGACTCAATAATACACTTTATCTTGCCATGGATTCTTTAGGCATCGGAGTGATATCTCTTCAAACACCGGCCGCTGTCGACAGCACACTACATTTTATCAAGCCCGGTGAATCAACTTCTATAATTGATTTGGAAAATACTCCAAACCGACTGCTTGCTTTGGGAACAAATAATACCATTTACGAATATGCTGCTGATCAGGACACGGTTAAACTGAACAGGCAAGTTACCGTCAATCGAAACCTGGAACATATCTTCTTACTTAATAATGAACTCTTAGGTAGTACGCCGGACGGTAATATCTATTCTATTGACAATTCCGGTAACACAACCAAATATTTTTCTGTTGGAGAACCGGTAGTTCATATAGCTGTATGGAAAGGTTTTTATGTCATCCGAAGTAAATCAGGTCAAGTCTGGCTCGCCCAAAAAGATCATAATCCCGTTACATTCAGGAATGATGTGCAAGCTGGTAATTATTTTACAATCAGTAAGAATAAGCTTTGGATGAGTGAATACAATCAGGTTAACGATCTTGTTGTTGCAAACAGTAAAATGAATGCATCAGTGAATACAATACCTGATAAACTCAAATTAGTACCTATAAAAACGCAATCAATTCCGTATCCTCATGTATTAATACTTGCGCTGAATACCGAAAATAATTACCCGGTTAAGCATCTTCATTTTCATTATCGTTCAGAAATAAAATCTGCAAAAATAAAGGGCAGCGGATTTTACTGGCAGCCTTCCACCAATGCCATGGGTATGCATAAATTCACGATAATAGCCACGAGTGATGATGGTCAAACAGATAGTACATCATTCATGGTTCATGTACGAAATTTTAATCAACCACCGCGTTTTTCTCCGGTTCAACCCATGAGTATCGGTGTAAAACAGAAATTCACCTTAAATTTTCACGCTGTTGATCCCGATGGATCTAATAAAAACCTCGTTCGTTATCTCGGCGTAAATTTGCCTCAGGGAGCCCAAATTGATGAAAAAACAGGCGAATTCACCTGGACACCCCAACTACAACAAGTGGGGAAAAATACCTTCAGGATCATAGCAACCGATCAGTACGGTGCCGCAAATTCCATAACTGTAACATTAACAGTTGTGAATATTCAACGGCAATAATTGAATCAGAAGCCTCTACTTATCGAATTTTATCTTTTATAGTTTTGGATTATTCTAAGACATTCAGTCAGTCAATTCTAAAATGGTATAACACTAATAAACGTGAAATGCCATGGCGTGACTGCGGCGATCCTTATAAGATTTGGATTTCTGAAATCATGCTGCAACAAACGCGGGTGGATCAGGCGGAACCTTATTATAATCGATTTATCGAACAATTTCCGACTGTTTTCGATCTTGCCCGGGCTGATATTCACGATATCTTATTAGTTTGGGAAGGGTTGGGATATTATAGCCGGGCCCGCAATCTTCATAGTGCTGCAAAAATGGTAGTAGATGAATTTAGCGGTTATATCCCGGATAATTGGGATAATATTACAAAGCTAAAAGGAATTGGCCCTTATACGGCATCCGCTATCCTTAGCATAGCTTTTAATAAACCATATGCCGTTGTTGACGGAAATGTTATCCGTGTTTTAGCACGTTATTTCGGTATCGGGGAAGATGTACGGCAAAACAAAGTAAAGAATGATATCCAAAAAATAGCTGATGAATTAATAGATCATCAGGAACCAGGCGATTTCAATCAGGCAATAATGGAATTGGGTGCCGTAACTTGTACACCGACAAATCCGGATTGTCTTAATTGTCCACTGAATAATGATTGTGTTGCTTATAAAACAACTGCTTATGATCGATTACCATATAAATCCCGTGCAAAAAAAAGGCCGCATCATCATATAGGTGTTGGGATTATATTAAATGACCGTAAAGAAGTATTAATCGCTCTCCGACCGGAAAAAGCCATGCTTGGAAACCTTTGGGAATTTCCCGGGGGCAAGAAAGAAAATGGTGAAAAAATCCGGGATACGGTACTTCGTGAGATTAAAGAGGAACTAGATATAGAGGTTACTGTAGGTCCCAAAATGATGGATCTTAAACACGCTTATTCTCATTTCACGATAACCTTACATGCTTTTTTCTGTTCATTGATCAGCGGTACTCCCAAACCGAAAAGCAGCCAGGAAATTCGATGGGTTCCCATTACCAAACTGGATCAATATCCCTTTCCAAAGGCTAACAGGACACTTATTGAAGAACTTACTCAACAAGTTTAAGGAAGCGGAGTAAGAACATGGCGGTGCGAAAACCATTTAAAACAATTTCAGATAAAAAGCTGATAGAGCTAAAGCCCTACCTCGATGAATTAGTATGGAACGTTGAGCAGCCCGAATACATCGAACATGATCCGGTAAGTTTCATGCATGCCTTCAACAATAAAAAAGACCAGGAATTAGCCGGTTTTTTTGCTGCTATTATGGCCTGGGGAAGGAGAGATATCGTATTGGCTAAAGTCGAGGATTTGCTTCAGCGAATGAATAATAAACCCGGTGAATTTATTGGTAACTTTTCTGAATCCGATTTTACATATATAAAAGGGTTTAAACACAGAACTTTCAAAGATTCGGATATCTACTGGATCATACGGATCCTATCGGCGATCATTCAGGAAAACGGTTCATTTGAGAATTTCTGGGAATCCTGTTACCAACTTGCTAACAACGAACACCGGGAACTAATGGGTGTGTTCCATGAAAAATTCTTCTCCTTTTATCCTGAAACACCCCATCGGGTTAGAAAACATATTGCCACTACCGATAAAAACAGTTCCTGTAAACGACTTTATCTTTACCTGCGATGGAGCCTGAGAAAAAATAGTATTGTAGACCCGGGAATCATGGATTTTATGCCGGTGTCAGAACTTAAAATTCCATTGGATGTGCATGTCGCCAGATATGCCCGGAAACTGGGGCTTCTCTCACGAAGACAGAATAACTGGAAAGCTGTTCTTGAACTCACTCGACGTTTACAACAATTAGATCCGGATGATCCCGCGAAATATGATTATGCCTTATTCGGTCTGGGAATTCTGGATTTTACAATTCCTACTCAATTTATTATCAACCCCAAAATTGATTAAAAGCTATTCGCTGTAAAATCACAGTAAATTCATTTTTCAAAAATTTTATCCGCATTGATCTGCGTAATTCTGTGGCAAGTATAAGAGGAACCCTTCCTCACAGAAAATTAATCATTTATTTCAGCTTTGATCTGCTCTTCGATATGCTCCAGTTCTTCCGTTTTAAACGCCCATTCTTCCAGTATCTTATCTAAGTCGCTTTCAACCTGTTGATATTCCATCGTCAGTCCGGCAGCTTCACCATCCTGATAGGTTTCCGGATTTGCCATTATTACTTCCAGCTCTTCCTTCCGGGATTCCAACTCATCAATTTTCTTTTCTATTTTGTGGATTGTATTCCGAATTGGTTTTGTTTTTTGACTGAAACGATTACGTAATTGTGCCTCAAATCGTTTTTGTTCTTTCGATTTTGGTCCGCTTATATCTTTTGGGGGAACAACTTTACCTTCATCCGACTTAGCAGAATCAGATTTTTTTGGTGAAACGTTACCAGAATTTTTTAATTCTTCTTCCTGTTCCTTTTTTCTTTTCCATTGGTAATACTCATAATTACCCGGATAAATTTTTACACGTCCATTTTCCACACGCCATATCTTAGTTGCGAAACCCGCTAAGAAATGGCGATCGTGACTAATGGCAATAACCGTTCCCTGAAATTCTTTTAACGCGTCCAGTAAGATATTTTTCGAATTAATGTCCAGGTGATTTGTCGGCTCATCAAGAATGAGAAGATTTGCAGGTTCTAATAATGTTTTTGCCAAAGCCAGACGGCTGCGCTCACCCCCACTCAAAACATCGATCTTCTTAAAAACATCGTCACCGGTAAATAGGAAACAGCCCAAAATAGTTCGAACCTGTGCCCTTGCCTCCGGTGTGCGAGCCGATAATTCCATTTCTTCAAGAACTTCCCTGCCCGACTCCATGACATCGGCCAGGTGTTGTGCAAAAAAGGTCATTTGCACATTATGGCCTACCTTACGTGTTCCATCGAAAGGTTCAATACCATTAACGATACGTGCCAGGGTCGATTTGCCGGCTCCATTGGCACCGACGATAGCAATCTTATCACCTCTTTCAACCTCCAGATCCTGACCTTCGGTAAATACTTTAACAGGTTTATTATCATCTGATGTAGAATACGTTTTAATTAAATTATCAATATTCAGAACAACCTTCCCACTCCTCGGAGGCTCGGGAAAATGAAAATGTATCTCTTCCTGTTGAGGTTCAGGTTCTTCAACCATGTCCATTTTCTCAAGCTGTTTGATGCGGCTCTGTACCTGTTTGGCTTTCGTCGCTTTATATCTGAAACGATCGATAAACTTTTCAGCATCGGCTATAATCTTTTGCTGGGCTTCGTATGTCCTTTGTTGTTGTTCTATCTGTTCTTCCCTCTGATCGAGGTAAGCGTCATAATTACCTTCATATTGAAATATTTTCTTGCTTCTCACTTCAAAAATGCTCGTAACAAGACGATTAAGGAAATACTGATCATGGCTAACAATGACGACAGCGCCATCATAGGAATAGAGATACTGTTCCAGCCATTCTATTGAGTCGATATCAAGGTGATTTGTCGGCTCATCCAATAAAAGCAGATCCGGCTTTTCCAATAGTATTTTTGCCAGGGCGACTCTCATTCGCCATCCTCCGCTGAATTGAGATAATGGCAGATCAAGTTGATGCGTCTTGAAACCGAGCCCTTCCAAAACTTCTTCCGTCTTGGACTCCTTCTTGTCCCCTTCCAATAATTCATAACGGGCTTGCAGATGCTCCAATTCCTCCAGTAAATCATGATATTCATCTGAATAGAAATCGGTAACCTCTCCGACCTTATGGCTCAGTTTGTGGATCTTCTTCTCTATTTGAATGGCTTCATCAAAAGCGCGCAGAGCCAGTTCTTTGATACTTTTATCAGAATTCTTCTCGTGTACCTCCTGTTCCAGGTACCCGACTTTCACCCCTTTGGGGATCTCTATTTGACCATTTTCCGGTGTATATTTACCGGTTATAAGCCTGAGAAGCGTTGTTTTTCCCGCGCCATTGGGTCCGACCAACCCTATTCTGTCGCCTCTGCTAATTTGAAAATTAACATTAGAGAAAATACAGCGATTTGATATAAAAAATGTTATATTGGTTATTCCTATCATATTTTAGGGAAATTAACGTTAGTTCACTAAAAAACGAATAATTTAAAATATTTTATGCTTGGAGTTAAAGTAAAAGACAACGAAAGTATCGATCGTGCTATTAATCGATTCAAAAAAATGATTACACGTTCACGCATCATGGTTGAGTATAAAGACAGACAACAATATACCAAACCATCAGAAGAACGTCGTGAAGCAATGAAAAAAAGTGTACGTGAAGAACGTCGCCGTCAAAGAGAAAATTATTAGTATCTCATAGCGATTAATTGTACGCTATGATTTTTTAACCTGGAATGAGGTATCAAAGTCTATTTGATGAAGGAGGTGGACTAAAAGAATTTATTTAATACTTCAGAAATATTAGATACCTCAATGATATTGAGTTTTTGGGTTTTGGATTTGTATTTATTTGCCTTTGGTATAATAATCGATTCAAAGCCCATTTTTTGTACCTCCCGGATACGCTGATCTATTTTACTGATTGCCCTTACTTCAGCTCCCAGGCCTACTTCACCAACAAATGCAATATTTTTCAGGATCGGTTTATCAATCAGGCTCGAAATAATAGCTGTAATCAACCCGATGTCGCAAGCCGTCTCCGTGAGTTTTATCCCTCCGGCAATATTCAGAAATACATCCTGACTTGAAAAATGAAATCCACATCGTTTTTCCAAAACCGCCAGCAGGAGTGATAATCGGCGCTGATCAAAAGCCGTTGTTGTTCTTTGTGGTACACCATAACTACTGTTGGCAACAAGCGCCTGAACTTCCAGCAATAATGGCCTGGTTCCTTCCATCGCACATATTACGGTATTGCCGCTTATTGAACTGTCGTAATCCGAGATAAATATTTGAGAAGGATTCGTTATCTCACGCAACCCTTTACCATCCATCTCGAAAACGCCGATTTCGTTAATTGAACCAAACCGGTTCTTAACACTTCTCAGAAGCCGGTAACTATAGTTATTATCACCTTCAAACTGCAATACGGTATCTACCATATGTTCCAGAACACGCGGCCCCGCCAAATCACCTTCTTTGGTAACGTGACCTATAGCCAGCGTTGTGATATGTTCTTTCTTGGCTAACTGAATCAACATCGAAGCACATTCCTTTACCTGCGTTATATTACCCGGCATGCTTTGCAGCTCAGGACGATAAACCGTTTGTATGGAATCGACTACTAACAGATCGGGTTGAAGCTTTCTTGCCTGTTTAATGATATTATCCAAATTCGTTTCCGTATAAACATGCAGTTTCTCAGACTTCAACCCGAGACGGTCGGAGCGCTGCTTAATCTGGCTTTCAGACTCTTCCCCGGAACAGTACAATATGGATAACTCTGGGTTTTGTTGCGCGATATGCAGCGTCAGCGTGCTTTTGCCGATACCGGGATCACCACCGAGTAATACGAAAGATGCAGGCATGAACCCGCCTCCGAGTACCCTGTCAAGTTCACCTATGCCCGTACAAATACGTTCATCTTTATTATACTTAATCTGACTCAGTTTAACGGGTTCTACCGGTTTAGATCCGCTTAAACGGGCTTTGTGTGTCACCTGTTTATTGCTGACCGGTTCTTCCGTGACTTCCTCGTAAGTATTCCACTTGTGGCATGAAGGACAATTTCCCAGCCACCTGCTGGATTTGTGTCCACATTCCTTACATTTGAAATATTTTTTTATTTTAGCCATCAGAGAGAAATATCAGCTTTTTGCTCACTTACAACTTCACTCTTAGAAGAATTATCCGATTTATTTTGATCTGATATCGTATCCACAACCGACCTGTTCAAATACCATGTAGTAGCCATCATTCCCAATCCAATACTGATGTAATAACTTATAAATCGCCACATAAATACGGATATACCAATAAAACCCTTCTTACTCATTAAGGGACCCTGAAACAATGCGAATAGCCCCTCCATTCCGCCGCTTCCACCCGGTGTTGGCATAAACAATCCCGCGAGGTTCATAGCCATACTGCGTAAGAACGACAGGCCAACATCAGCCGGTAAAAAACTAAGAACAACAATCGTGGGCAGCCATATTCTTGCAAGCCATGACATTGACGACAAAATAAAAGCTTTGAACAAAAAAGACATAGGTTTATCCTTGAGTTCATGGGATGTCTGTTCAAGAATATCCGCTTCTTTTTCAACTTTATGGCGATACCGGCGTAATATAGGCAATCGGAAAATTACACCAATGAACTTCTTCAATACTGTTGGATTCACCAAAACAGCGTATGTCAGGAAGGAGGCGTAGGTCAACAATGCGAAATAGATAATAAACATGACCCCTTCTCCAACCCATCCGATATTGGCAGGTATCACAGCAAAATAGAAACCAGCAACGATAAGAATAGGAATCACGAGAGCGAACCAAAACATATCCAGAAGCATGGCATATAGGATTATCGCCGTTGACTTACCCAATGCCAGATTTTCCTTAGACATTGCATAAGTTGCCATAGGTGCTCCACCGATTGATGACGGTGTTATGGCAGAAGTAAAATCCCATACAAGAACAATTCGAAATGCCGCTAACCAACTCACTTCCTTATTGGCCAGATAACGAATTTTTGCAGCTGAAAACCAAACTCTCAACACCGATACCACAAGCGCTATCAATAAACCCGGCAGGCGTTTAAATGCTAAATGCTCAAAAATGCCGGGAGTATACGTGTAGTATATTACTACCGCCATACCAATAATACTGAGCGTAATAGAAGTAATCAGGTATTTAATGGAGAAATACTTTTTCGGATCTTCTTGAACGCTATTATTATCGACCGGTACGTTTATGTCGTTTTGACTCATAGATTATTTTAAAATGCACAAACAGGCAATGTTAATCAATCAAGCAAGTTGCCTGCTCAATTGTGCCTTTATAAGAAATACTTTTTATAATTCTGATAATTAATGTCAGCCATATTGATGATATCAGGGAACATATTGATTGCCATTGATTATCCAGTAGTATCAATTGATCGAGTTGCTCTCTTTACTCAAGGTAAAACAATACAAAGATACTTTTTTTATACGATTTTTTACCATAGGAATTTCCATGCTTAATAAAGTCTTTATCACTCATGATCCAAACTTCTATAAATAAACAGGACAAGTCACTTATTATTATGCAATTAATACCAAATGAAATACACTAATTCTTAAATATTTATATTGTATTATAAAAAATAAAATGGTCTCACAGTCATATTACTGTGAGACCATTTTTTAAGAATTAGAATAAAAGATGCTGTATTAAGCAATAGTTATCCCATCATCCAGGTAAACGTCCTGAATCATATTGAGTAATTTAACTCCTTCTTCCATTGGACGCTGGAATGCTTTACGGCCACTTATAAGTCCCATGCCGCCGGCTCTTTTATTAATGACAGCTGTCTTAACAGCATCAGCAAAATCATTTTTACCGGATGCGCCGCCAGAGTTAATCAAACCGGCACGGCCCATGTAGCTGTTGGCAACCTGATAACGGGTTAAATCAATGGGATGATCGGTTGTCAATTCAGTATAAATTCGTTCATCCAATTTTCCATAAGATGAGTCTCCGGTATTCAAAGCTTTAAAACCACCATTTATGGTAGGTAATTTTTGTTTTACAATATCGGCTTGTAACGTTACACCAAGATGATTGGCCTGACTGGTCAAATCCGCTGATGTGTGGTAATCTTTTCCATCAACTTTAAAAGCATCATTACGGATATAGCACCATAGGATAGTTGCCATTCCCAATTCATGAGCATAACTGAAAGCTTCCGCCACTTCGATGATCTCACGATTCGAATCTTCCGAACCGAAATAGATCGTTGCGCCAACAGCGGCAGCACCCATATTATAGGCGTCATCGATAGTACCGAACATGATTTGCTGATAATTATTCGGATACGTCAACAATTCATTATGGTTTATTTTTACGATGAATGGAATCTTATGTGCATATTTACGTGAAACAGAACCTAAGACACCAAACGTAGATGCTACGGCATTACAACCACCTTCTACAGCGAGTTTCACAATATTCTCAGGATCAAAGTATTGTGGATTCTTGGCAAATGATGCTCCGCCCGAATGTTCCACTCCCTGATCTACCGGTAAAATGGACACATAACCGGTACCGCCTAAACGGCCATGATCAATAATCCGTTGAAGATTTGACAAAACTCTGTTGTTTCTGTTAGAATGATACCAAATGTCATCAACATAAGTTGAACCTGGAACATGAATATTCTCTTTTGGTATGGTCGTACAAGTATGGCCTAAGAGCTTTTCTGACTCTTCGCCCAGTAATTCTTCGATGCTCGATAGAGCTAAAGGCATATATTCCTCCCGAAATTTAAATAATACAAGGTTAAAACTTTTTTAAATATAAACGTTACGCAGTTGAAATACATACAAAAAAGGAAATATTACAAGATTCAAAACAATATTATATAAAGCTTGTTGGCTTTCCACCATAAATTTATGAGCCGATTCTATTGATTGGAAGTATTTTTTACTATCTTTAGTGGCTGAAAATCAGGTATTTATCTTGTCACTATAATTAATTCAATAATATTTAATTACAGACGGGAACAGAAAACATCAAGACAATTTTGCTTTAAAATAGTTATCACTTTTACATGAGAATAGGAAACATAGATTTAGGCGAACGTCCATTACTTTTAGCTCCCATGGAGGATGTTACGGACTCCCCTTTTCGATCACTTTGCAGACAAAAAGGAGCTTCAGTTGTATACACCGAGTTCATCAGTTCCGAAGCTATCATCAGGGATGTCGATAAATCATTTCATAAAATGGAATTCAATGATGAAGAACGCCCTTTTGGCATTCAGATATTCGGGGGTCGTGAAGACGCTATGTACGGAGCGGCAAAAATTGCGGAACAAAGTGATCCTGATATCATAGATATCAATTTCGGATGCCCGGTTTTTAAAATTGTTAAAAAAAATGCCGGATCTGCATGCCTGCGGGATCTTGATCTCATGGAACGGATGGCCGGAAACGTTATAGATGCTGTACAAAATAAACCCGTAACCGTTAAAACACGTCTTGGATGGGATGACAACAGTATTCGTATCAGAGAGGTAGCCTTACTATTACAAAGCCTTGGTGTAAAAGCTCTGGCTGTTCATGCACGTACGCGTAATCAAAAATATAAAGGTGAAGCACGATGGGAATATTTCAAATATCTTAAAGATACGCCCGGACTTGAAATACCTATTATAGGAAACGGCGATATTACTTCCCCGGAAATTGCAAAAAAAGTTTTTGACGAAACAGGCGTCGATGGACTTATGATTGGCCGTGGAGCTATTGGTAATCCCTGGATTTTCGAACGAACCAGGCATTACCTTGAGACCGGTGAGTTGCTACCCGATCCAAGTATCAGTGACAAAATTGGAATGTGTGCGGAACATCTCAAAGCAGCTGTTAAGCATCAGGGAGAGCGTAAAGGGGTTATCATGATGAAGAAACATTATGGTAAATATCTGAAAGGTATCCGGAATATCAAGAAACTCAGGGCTGAAATTATGCAGCATAATGATATGCAACCAATCCTGGAGCTGCTTCTTAATTTTGACGAATCAGATATTTTTGCAGTAGCCTCATGATCAGCTGATTGATATGCAATATAATCAGGTACATCCTGATTCCAATTAATTGAGAGTATTTTGTCAATACAAAAGTAGGAACACTATTCTCCCTGCTAATATCTATTCTCTTCGTTTTAACTATATATATTTATATTTACATTAAGTTAATATAACGATATACCGTTATAAGATGAATGTTTTTATATAAGGTTAAGCATATCTTACGGATAGAACGTTTTTTTTAATACTAATCTATTCATCGGAGGAAGTTATGCGTTTCATCAAGACATTAATGCCTTATGCACTTGGTATGTGTTTATTAATCTTGTCACCCCCTAACCTTAAAGCCCAGCAGAACGGGCAGCAGCAACAACAACAACAAATGATGCAGCAGCATATGCAACAGATGCAGCAAATGATGCAGCATATGCAACAGACGAGAGACCGTGCAAATCAGTTAGCTCAGAATATGCATCAGAATATGCAGCAGATGCAGAATAAAAATCAGTCCCAAATGGCACAGCAATATCGTATGATGCAAAGAATGGGCGAATCCATGGGCGCAATGGCTGAAAATATGCAGACAACTATGGAGCGACTACATAACATGCTGCAAAACAGGAATATGACACAGGATCGTGATATGCAGCGCGACATGGATCGAATCCGTGAGCATATGAATAATATGAGTCAACAGATGGATGAGTCACTGAAGATTATGGAACAAATAAGAGACCGGCTCCATCAGCATCAAAGCAATTAAACTGTTTCATATACCTCCATTATGTAGAATAAAATGGTTCATAAACTATGCATGGCCGTAACGGCAATTTTTCTTGCCGTTACCGCCTTTTCAACTGTTATAGCACAGGAAGTAGCTTACACCGGTTCTGTACAATTCTCAACGGGTAACTATATATTCACAGACAGAACAAACAGTTATTACCTGTTTAATGGTTTAAGTATATCCGGTAACCGTTTTCAAATAACGGCTAATTTCCCTTTGATCTATCAAACCACTCCTTTGATCTCGTATACGGGTGGTGTTATGATGCCATCGGGTGGTAATCAGGGTGGCGATATCATTCAAAGAAGAAGAGGGAAAAACAGAGTGACTATACCTTATACTTCTTCACAAACAGACGAAATTGGTGTTGGAGATCCAATAGCACGTATCAGTTATGCTATAGTTGAAGGTAAGGCCGCTTTACCGGCCATACATTTGGCTGCATCTTTCAAACCACCTTTTGCAAGTTATTCAAAGGGATATGGAACCGGTGAATGGGATTATGCCGCAGGTTTTTCTATTTCAAAGCGATTTAGTAATAGTTTTATCTTTACCAATTTCGATTACTGGGTTTTCGGTGATCCACCCGATCTTAAACTGAAGGATGCTGTAGCATACAGCATTGCATTAGGACAATCACTCGGTACCGGTAAAGTCGGCTTACTGGCGTCCGTATCAGGATATTCGCAAATTATATCCGGCGTCGATCCCCCCCTTTATTTGGGAGCCGGGCTTAATTATTACATCAATACTTCATCAAGTATTAATCTCAGTTTATCATTTGGCTTAACCGAATCAACGCCCGATTTTAGCCTGGCTTTAGGCTGGCGTTTAAAATTATAATAATCGCACAGAGCCTGAATGTTAGAGTTGATACGGTAAAAGTTATCAGCCCAATTACCCGGTATTTTTTTTTACAACCTGTTTCCAGAGGGAAGTAGCATGCATATCTATTGTGGATGGTCATTACGCTTCATAAAATATATATGGCTTTGCATTCCAATTCCGTTCTCAGTCATTCCACTGTCAACAATGAACAACTTCCCCATTAATTTAAACTCACGTTAAATATTCTGTTTTAAGGTATGGTTTCAATACTTCAGGGACTTTGACATTACCCTGCTGATCCTGATAGGTCTCCAGAATAGCGGCAACAACCCGTGGTAAAGCAAGACCGGATCCATTTAAGGTATGCACAGGGTTTATTTTACCCTCGCTATTCTTATATCGCAACATCATGCGACGTGCCTGGAACGCTTCGAAATTGGAACAGGAACTAACTTCCAGCCATCGTTTTTGTCCGGGGCTCCAAACTTCGAGATCATATTTTTTAGCTTGTGTAAAGCCCATATCGGCCGTACACATTAACAGAACCCGGTAAGGAAGGTCAAGTGCCTGTAACAAGTCCTCGGCGTCCTGCCTTAACGCTTCCAGTTCATCATAAGATTCATCCGGGTGAACAATTTTTACCAATTCCACTTTATCGAATTGATGCAGACGATTCAGTCCACGCACATCTTTACCATAGGAACCCGCCTCTCTTCTCCAGCATGGCGTATAGGCAGCGTATTTAACAGGTAAAGCCTCTTCAGTAAGAATCTCATCCCGATGAAAATTAGTTACCGGTACTTCAGCAGTCGGTATTAGGAAAAACTCATCACGAGGAACGGTATACATCATATCTTCTTTATCCGGTATCTGTCCGGTTCCACGAGCTGAATCTTCATTTACGAAATAGGGAGCCTGAAGCTCCTTATAATTTTTCTCTGCTGCCTGATCCAGGAAAAAGTTAATTAGTGCTCTTTGTAACCTGGCTCCTGCACCCACATAAAACGGGAATCCCGCACCGGTTACTTTTACTCCTCTTTTAAAATCGATCCATCCTTTTTTTTCTGTTAATTCCCAATGCGGCAGCTTCCATTCTTCTTCAGAAGGTTTACCCCAGGAATCATGAACAACATTTTCATCTTCCGAAGTACCAATGGGTACACTTTCATGAGGTACATTCGGAATTCGAAGTAAGAGATCATTTCTTTCTCCGGCTAATTCACGTTCTTCTTCTTCAAGCTCTTTTATTTGCTCTTTCAATCGACCGGTATGCTTGATTATGGCCTGGGCTTCTTCTTTTTTACCCTGCCCCATCAACCGGCCGATTTTCTTTGACTGTGTATTACTCTCGTTTCGCAGAGAATCCACTTTTTGGACAGCCGCCCGCCATCGTTCGTCAATTTCGATAACATTGTCAACGAGTTGCGTATCTTTTTCTCCCTTGGCAAGCATGCCATCCTTAACTTTTTGGGAGTTCTCCTTAATAAATGTAATATCAAGCATAATTTTTCGTGAATTATATAAATATGTATTTCAAAATTTCATTCGCTCAAAGATATGAGAGAATAATCAAGGTAGGTAATCTTTTTTTGATTTTAGGAATAATTGCTAATAATATTTCATCTAAAAACGTTTATTAGCTTGATAACCTAAATTGATTAGGCTATAATTGAAAATAATTTTATAATTTAACAGTCTCTATTTAACAATTATTATATATGAGTCATCATTTAGACGATATTGACATCTCTATCTTAAATCATTTACAGAAAGACGGAAGGGCACAACGTAACAAAATTGCAGAAATCGTCCACTTATCCGTACCTTCTGTGTCCGAGCGTATGCGCAAGCTCGAAGAACGAAGCCTTATTGAAGGTTACCATGCTATTATAAATGCTAAACAGTTTCATTATGATATTACAGCATTTATTTTTGTAGAAGTCGATGGTTCGGCCAACTACAAAAAATTTGTTAATAACAGTACGGACGAATCAGAGATATTGGAGTGTCATTCAATAACGGGTGACGGGTCTCACATCCTTAAAATCAGGACAAAAAACACGGTATCGCTGGAACGGCTCTTATCTAAAATACAATCATGGGATGGAGTCAAAAAAACACGTTCAAACGTTGTTTTATCATCATTTAAAGAGACACGTGAGATACCAATTACAAAGGATGACATTGATTAATTTTGATTGTTATCACTTTGCTTCATAAATATCATGTACCAAAAACGGTTCTATTAATCTATCACATTTGCAATTAGATAGAATTAAATATCTGAAACTCTTTTTTATAATCCTTGCTGGTTTCTTTTTCATTTTTTCTGCCCGGAAAAGCTATGCAAAAAATCCAGTTGGTATTGTGTGGAGACCACCTAATGATCTTACCGAAGTTCATGATGAGCTGGACCTATTCCAAAAATCCGGTGTCGATTATCTGGTAATAAACAAAGAAGTACGTCCTGCAGTAATGGATATATTAAATAATTATCCATTCCACATATATGTATCCATTCCCAATCGTTTTCTAACAACATCTGACCTGCAGAATCATTTTAAACAAATCTTCGAGCGTTGTCAGAATTATATTAAATATTATGATCAGTACAGTACGGTAGATGCTTACGGGCTGTTCGAGTATGGACAAATACAATCGCCGTACTTTGTAACACTCATACAACCACTAATATCCAGACTGCGCAAAAACACAACCCATCCTTTTTTTTATCTATCAAACAGGGATATAAAAACGGATGTCGATCAAATACTGGATTTTAAAATACTGAGACTAAATAACGGATTATCAGATACTCTCATTCAAAATATTTCTGCAACCAACATTTATGTGACTGAGAGTAATGGTAAAAATTTTAATGTCCGTAACCTGGAAAGGTTGTTTAAAAAAGCTCAGGAATATCATAATCCTACACTTTTTTTCAGTTCAGATTGGCTATTCTCTTTATATGAACGGCATATACAGATCTTTGATTATATTGCCGCGCTTTCCCATAATCCTAATAGCCTCTTTAGTACAAAAGTTCTCTCAAAGACAGCTCCCGCATCCAACTGGTTAGTAATTCTGCTGTTATTGGTATGGTGTATAACAGCTGTTCATTACGCTTTTGAACCTACTTATCGAAAATCAATTCAACGCTTTTTTTATAACCATAATTTCTTTGTAAATGATGTCATTGAACGACATACAAGGCTGTCAACATCGGGACTTATCGTATTATTAGTACAATCATTGATCGGTGGCATGTTCTTTTATGCCATCGCACAATATAGTTTTTCCCAACTTGGTTACGAAGCCCTTGTTAATCACTATCCTTTTCTCGGTTTTCTGGCCGGCCACAGGATAAGTCTTCTTTTTATCGGGTTCGCCTCTGTATTAATTTATAACCTGATATGCATTACCTGGTTATATTTTGGCATATATGGTATTAATTATTATTCACAGGCTGTTACCCTGCAAGCATGGACACAACATATCAATGTCATAAATTTAAGCATCATAATAACACTGATTATGTCCCATAGCCCGGCCATCCCAATATACTTTTTTAGTTTAGTTTTTATCCTGAATATCCTGCTAAGCTTTTATACTACCGTTTTTGATACTATTAAATTAACGGATAAGCCGTATTTACAGCACCTTTATACAACATTGCCTTATACTATCACTTTGATAGGCATGATGGTATGGATTTTGATAGGAACACATTTTATTCAGGTGTGCATGTTGGCGTTATCGCTGTCTTAATGGCTTTCAGTTGTTGGATAATGAATATAGCGTATTGCCTTACATCGTAATTTAAGAAATCAAAAAATCTTATTAAATAACCTGCTTTCTCAGACGTGCCACCGGTATATTTAGTTGCTCTCTATACTTACTCACAGTCCTTCTGGCAATTTTATACCCCCTTTTCTTCAATTCTTCCGTCAGCGCCTGATCACTTAATGGTTTTGCTTTGTTTTCATTTTCAATAATTCCCAATAACAGATTCTTAACAGCCCTGTTTGATACCTCTTCCCCGCTTTCCGTTTCAACTCCTTCATTAAAAAAGTATTTAAGTTCAAATGTGCCAAAGTTAGTCTGGACATATTTACCATTTACAACGCGGGATATTGTAGATATATCCATTTTAATGCGTTCGGCGACATCTTTGAGTATCATGGGTTTTAAACCCCGTCCGTATTTGAAAAAATCCTCCTGCAAAGCCACTATCGTCTTCATCACGTTCATAAGTGTTTGTTGCCGTTGTATGATGGATTCAATAAACCATTGAGCAGACTCCATTTTACCCTTAATAAATGAACGCGTTTCACGGGCCTCAGAACTTTTTTTCTTCTTCATATCGTCCCACATCTCTTTATAATGTGGAGAAATACGCAAATTGGGTACATTGCGGTTATTTAATGAAATTATAAAATCGCCTTCATCCGTTTGATTCCCGTGTTCGTCTATCATTGGTTCATAATAGACTTCAAAATCCGGTACGATATAATTTCTTGATTCAGATAGTTCGTCATCACCACTTCCCGGTTTTGGATCGAGTGATTGAATACATTCATATGCTTCCTTCATTTCATCATCAGAAACATTGAGATGTTTTTTTATTTTATCGAAATGCTTTTTCTCAAAAGAATCCCACTCCTGATCAAGCATTCGATAAGCAACCTTTTTCCCTTTCGTTTCTTCAGGAAGTAATTCCAGCTGTACCATCAAGCACTCACGCAAATCACGGGCAGCGATACCAGGAGGATCCAGGCGCTGTATTTGACTGAGTACATTCAATACTTCCTGTTCAGAAACGGTTATCTGATGATTAAAAGCCAGGCTGTCGATTAATGAGTTGATATCCCTGCGAAAATAACCGTCTGAGTCAATAGACCCAAGTATTTGATCTGCAATTAAACTTTCCTTTTCACTCAGTTTAAGCAGATTAATTTGGCTTTCCAGTTCTTCAAGCAACGTCTCATGATACGGATTGGGAAGATCTCGCCAGTCTTCATCGGGATTATAATTACTCGTCTTGTACGACTCCCGTTCATCACCATGCAAGTATTCGTCCCAATCGATCTCTTCATTCTCATCAACGGGTTCTACTTCATCATCTGAAGTATCCGTATCAGTTTCATTATCCTCTTGATAATCGTCTGTCGAACCATCTGCCTCTTCCAGTAATGGATTCGTTTCCATCTCCTCTTTGATTCTTTGTTCAAGTGCCAATGTAGGAAGCTGAAGCAACTTGATGTACTGAATCTGCTGAGGCGATAAACGTTGCTGAAGAGACTGTTTTTGTTGTAAATATTGACCTGATGAAAGCATATTCACGCCTCCATTTTCTCTCTTATGTCTTCACATGTTTTCACGAATTCATCATACCATATTTCACCGTATTGTCTCACAAGTGCATCTTTAACAAAATTTGATAAATATATTCCTTCCCGGTCACCCCGTTCACAGGCAGCAGAGCATAATGTTGGTATGTATTCGTAGTTAACGTAATCACGGCCACCGATATTCTTTATCCTTAATGGAAATAAATGACAACTAATAGGTTTCATCCACGGAAATCGTCCTTCGCGATACGCCTTGTGAATAGCGCAATTAGCGATACCGTTATCATCATAGACAACAAAAACACATTCTTCTCCATCCGTACAATTAATCTCCGGATCATCGTTTTCAGGGTACTTGATTAATCCCTCTTCTTCCACAACTTCGACAGCACGTTCCCTTAGATCGCCCTTCAAATCCCTGAAAGCTTTTTTCAAAACGGGAATTTCTTCTTGTTTAACAGGAGCACCGGCATCTCCTACTATACAGCAGGCGCCTTTACAACGATTTAAATCACAAGCAAACTTTACGTTTGTGATATCGTCAGAGAGTATGACGTCTTTAACCTGAAACATTCAAAAAAATTGATTAATAACTTTCTTCTATTATTAGAAATTAAGGAAAAAGCATACTTTTATCATTTCTAAATTGAACATGATGTATATATTTTGATATAATCTGCATGAGTAAATACCATGACTTTAAAATAGTTATGGTAACATTAACTATTTATTGTGTAACGAGAAATAAATAATTATTCTATCTACAATAAACGGAATTTTTTTCCAGCCATCTGTTCGACACAACCATTCATTTCCAATTCGAGTAAATCAACTAATAAATTTTGAGTCGATACTTGAAATTTATCGCTTAATTCATCGATATGCTTTTCACCTGTTTCTAAAAATTTACATAACGACTGTTGATGATCATTTAATTCAAGTGTAGCCCATTTTCTTTGAGCCGGTTTTTCAATTATTTCCGGTATGGAATTATCAAAATCGACCGGTAATTCTTCAACAATATCATCCACGTCCTGAACAAGCTTGGCCATTCCTTTTTTTATAAGAAAATTTCCGCCAAGTCCGTTTAAGTTAGTATTATTATGAGGAACTGCAAACACTTCCCTGTTCTGGTCTAAGGCCAGTTTAGCTGTGATTATGCTCCCGCCCTCTTTACCTGATTCTATGACCACTGTTCCAAGACTTAATCCACTTACAATTCTGTTTCGGACCGGGAAATTACCGGCATCGGGTTGTGTGCCTGGTGGAAATTCACTTATCACGGCTCCACCTGTATTAATAATCTCTTTTACCAGGCCACGGTTGACACTGGGATAAATGACATCCAATCCTGATCCAAGCACCGCAATCGTCCGGCCGCCATCATTCACACATGTTTTATGTGCTTCTGTATCGATCCCATAAGCCAAACCGCTTACGATCGTCAACTTTTGCTCAACTAATCGTTTGGTAAGAAATTGAGCCATTTGCCTTCCGTATTGTGTAGGATTTCGGGTACCGACTACCGCAATACTTTCTGTATTTAAAACATCTGTACTTCCTTTAACCCATAACACCAAAGGAGCATCGAAAACTTCCCGTAATCTGTCAGGGTAATCTACCGAGCGATATGTAATTATCCGGGCACCCAGCTTACGCGTTTTCTCAAGTATCTTATCTATGTTTTTCCAGTCATTAAATTTACGAATATATGAAGCTACCTGAGGGCCGATGCCCGGAATACGGCACAGATCATTTTTCCCCAGTTTAAACACTTCATATGGTTTATCAACTTGCTGAAGCAATAACCTGATTCTTTGAGCACCAACTTTATTGACGGTGCTCAGAGCAATGATCGTACGTATTTCATCATTCATTCTTCTGTTTCTCTAATTCCTCCCAAATCATCTCTTTGAGCTTATCCAGGTTATGTCCCGTAGCTGATGAAATAGTGATATACGGCACACCCAGATCTATTTCTTCATCCAACTTATATCCTTCTTTTAAATCCATTTTGGAAATGGCGACAATACGGGGTTTTTGAAGCAGGTCCTTTCTATATGCCTCCAATTCATTACAGAGCGCCTTATATTCATATTCAATTTCACTATCGGCACTTATAACGAACAGTAACACTATATTCCGTTCGATATGTCGCAAGAATCTGATTCCCAAACCCTTACCTTCGTGTGCCTCTTCGATTATACCCGGTATATCCGCCATTACAAAACTACGATAATCAGGCATTGTTACCACGCCGAGGTTAGGTTCAAGAGTTGTAAAAGGATAATCTGCTATCTTCGGTTTAGCCGCTGACAAAGCCGACAATAACGTACTTTTACCGGCATTGGGAAATCCGACAAGCCCTACGTCAGCTATTAATTTCAATTCAATTTCAACGACTTTTTCTTCACCTTCTTCTCCAGGCTGAGCATAACGAGGGGTCTGATTCGTGGCACTTTTAAAATGTGCATTACCCAAACCACCTTTACCACCTCTTGCTATAACAAGCTTTTGATTGTCTTCGGTGATTTCACCAAGAATTTTTCGCGTCTCTTCTTCATAGGCTACAGAACCAAGCGGTACATCTAATATTATTGGCTCGGCGTCCTTTCCGGTTTTTTGAGATCCGGCACCGCCTTCACCTTTAGTAGCTTTTATAAATTTTTTATAC
This sequence comes from Balneolales bacterium, assembly GCA_035267045.1. Lineage (GTDB taxonomy): Bacteria > Bacteroidota > Rhodothermia > Balneolales > DATFMH01 > DATFMH01. The sequence goes on along the minus strand of DATFMH010000147.1, from coordinate 33,730 downwards.
CGCAAGTCAAGTAACGTGCCCATCTGAGCATTACCACGGAGAATAATATCTCCGCCCTTTCCGCCATCCCCTCCGTCAGGGCCACCTTTAGGCACAAATTTTTCTCTTCTGAAATGAACGGATCCGGGTCCGCCGTCTCCGGCTTTTATATAAATTTTGGCGTAATCTGCGAAGCGCATGTGATAATAATTATTCTATAACTAAACATTATAATTAGAGGTAGTCATACCCGAGTATAAGATACATTCAGTCTTACTACCTTACATAAAATCAAAATCAGAGATTCTTAAAAACAAACCGGCTTAACAATTCAAAGAGATAACGGCGGGAATTGCCACCATAAATGCTGTGGTTCCTGTTGGGAAAATACATCGTTTGAAAAGGGATGTCATATTTAATCAACTGATTGACCAACATAACAGAATTCTCGAAATGAACGTTATCGTCACCTGTTCCCTGCACTAATAAGTATTTCCCTTTTATCTGATTAGCATAATTTAACGGGGCACTTTCTTCGTATCCTTTGGGATTCAACTGCGGAGTCTGCATATAACGTTCCGTATAAATCGTATCGTAATATCTCCAACTCGTTACAGGAGCGACAGCGATTGCCATCTTAAAGACATCGTTGCCTCGTTCAAGGCTAAAAGTCGACATATAACCACCATAACTCCATCCCCAAATGCCAATTCTGTTTGCTTCGACATAAGGCAGTGTCTGCAAATATTTAGCAGCAGCTATCTGATCGTGAACTTCATAATGTCCCAAATTTTTGTAAACAATCTTTTCAAAAGCCTGTCCCCGACCACCAGTACCCCGGTTATCAACACAAAATATGATATAGCCTTTCGTTGCCAGATAATCGTGCCACAAATCTGTCATACCGGTTCCAAAATGATCCATCACAGATTGGCTTCCGGGTCCGCCGTAAACTGTAAACAATACCGGGTATTTTTTATTAGGATTGAAGTTCGGCGGCTTGATCATGCAGGCATTCAATTTGACAGAATCATCAACGGTTACGGTCGTCAATTCCTTATCCGGCATATTATATTCCGACAGCGTTTTTTTAAGCCCGCTATTGTCTTCAAGCATGCGCAATTGTTTTCCAGATGCATCATGCAGCGTTACCTCCAAAGCTGAATGCAGGTTGGAAGCATAATCCAGATAATATTTGGCATCCGGACTCATGTCTATATTATGGACACCTTGTTTCGTCGTAAGCTGACGTTTATGCTCTCCATTAAACCGGATACTGTATAACTGTCGCTGGATAGGTGAATTCTCCGTACTCAGATAATAAATTGTTTTCTTCTTTTGATTGATGCCGGCGATATTCGTAACAGACCAATCTCCTTTGGTTATTTTACGGATGACCGTGCCATCCATTTTGTAAAGATAAATGTGATTGTAACCATCCTCCTCACTTACATACAAAAATTCTTTGCCATTATTCAAAAAAGTCAGGTCGTCATTTACATCGATCCACGCCTTGTTCGTTTCAGTTTTTATAATATGGGTTTTTCCAGTTATGACGTCACCTAACATCAGGTCCTGATGGTTTTGAAGACGATTCATACGCCGGATTGCCAGCACTTCAGGATTTTGTGTCCAGTTGACACGCGGTATATACTGATCCGTGTTTTGGCCAATATCCATCCATTTTGTTGATCCGTTACCCAGATCGTACACTCCTATTTTCACAATAGAATTGGGATACCCGGCTTTCGGGTATTTGTATTTCACTGCTGAAGGATATGTCCCCCCATATTCTGGAAATTGATATTCAGGCACACGCCGTTCATCAAAGCGGTAAAAAACAATTCTTTTCCCATCCGGCGACCATTTAAACGCTTTGAAGAAATCAAATTCCTCTTCGTAAACCCAATCCGGCAAACCATTTATAATCTTATTCTTCGCGCCATCGGTTGTAATCTGTGTTTGCTTGCCGGTATCGAGATTCATGTAATACAGGTTGTTATCCCTTACGTAGGCGACCATATCACCATCCGGAGATAATGTAGCCTCCGACAAACGCCCGTTCCCGGGACTTACCCGTGTCAACTTTTGACTTTGTAAATCATAAACGTAATAATATGCCCGGGTAGTTCTTCTCCAGATATGGATTACATCCGTTTTTAATAACAGTTTATGTTCATCTGATGAGAATTGATAATCATTTATTTGAATTGGATTGGTTGAATCTTTGGGGATGAGGTCGTTACTCTTTACTAATATTTCATATTTTTCATTGAGAATATCATACTTCCGTATTTCGCTGGTTCCGTTCTCCCCTACATGTTTTAATGCCGAATAATAGCGACCATCTTTCATCCAGTTAACTTTTTGGACGCTTTCCTGTTTAAATGTACCGTCAAAAATGTTATCAAATGAAATACTTTTTTTCTCTTGTGCTTTCAGTAGAGGCAGGTTCAGGAATAACAACACCCCAACCACCATTAAGGCGTTTATTCTTATCGATTTCATAGCTATTAGATTGACTGACAGTTGGAGATAACTAACCGTTACATCTCGTATTTATGTAATAATATCTTAAGCAATTTGGCGAGCTTGCTTTTCATTTGGGTTCTTGGTACGATGAAATCCAGGAAACCATGCTCCAGTAAATATTCAGAGCGTTGAAACCCCTCAGGTAAATCACGACCTATAGTCTGTCTGATAACACGTGGTCCTGCAAAACCAATCAGAGCTCCCGGTTCTGCAATGTTAAAATCTCCGAGCATGGCAAAACTCGCGGTAACCCCCCCGGTAGTCGGATTTGTCATATAAGAGATGTAGGGAATCTTATCTTCATTCAATAATGCCAATTTTGATGCCGTTTTAGCCATCTGCATCAGGCTTAGCACACTTTCCATCATACGTGCACCACCCGATTGTGAAATCATAATGAATGGGAATTTATTTTCTCGGGCATGATCAATGGCTCGCGCTATTCGTTCACCAACAACCGAACCCATGCTGCCACCTATAAACTTGAAATCCATGCAACCGACTACAACATCGATACCTTTTAATTGGCCAACACCGACACGAACAGCGTCTGATAAACCCGTTTTTTGTTGAGTATCGGCAAGACGATCACTGTATTTCTTACGATCTTCAAAATCCAGGGGATCAGATGGCTTAATTTCCTGTCCCAGTTCTTCATATTCACCATTATCAAACAGTATGGCAAAATATTCATTACTTCCAACAGGAAAATGATACCCGCTCAACGGATCCACCCATAAATTATCTTCTAATTCTCTTCTGTGAATTGTTTCGCCGGTTGTTGGAACTTTTACCCAAACACCTTCCGGCATTTCTTTTGGGGTACGGGTTCTAATGTTAGTCTCGTCGCGTTTAAACCAAGCCATGTTTAATAATTTTGATTAATTCCAATGAGTAATAAAGATAATGAATATGTATACAAGCCAAAATACAGGCATCAAATCCAATATACATTACTTTTTATTTACTTGCGGTTCACTTTTGTTATAATAATCTGGCTCAAAGTCATCCGGCTTAACTATCCGGATTATATCATCATCTTCAAAGGAACCGTTTAACTTAATATTCTTGTCATAAATAGTAATAAGAGCTGATGCTCTTATCAATGAATCATCCATCACCTGTAAATTTGAAAGAAGGCCATCAGGCAATCGACTTATGCCTGATCCGATAATAGCATCACCAGGTTCTATGATGTCATTAAGGGATCCAATTTTTCTCACGGCCACCTGAGTGAGCGGACGTAATTCACCCGATATGTTTTCATACAATTGATGATAAAGATGAACCCTTCTGGCATCTATAACAGAGTGAATACGTTTAAATTCCGATTCAACACCAAAACCGGCTTCTGCAAAATAAGCCAGGGTATTAACACCATAAAGAGGAATTGCACGATTAAATAATAGCCCTTTAACAGCACTTGCAGAAATACGTAATCCGGTGTAAGAACCAGGGCCCCGGGTTACTATTACGCCATTCAATTCATCTATTGACATATCTGCTTCACTCAATACTTCCTGAATAAACACAAACAGAAGCTCTGAGTGAATTCCCTGGCCTTTTTCCCATTTACATATAACTTTATTATCGGCAGTACGTAGTGCGACCGTACAGATTTTCGTACTTGTGTCCAATGCAAGAATAGTATCAGGATTTTGTATCACGTTAGTCTTTATCTATAAAAATTTTTGTTTTACTGATATCGACCCATTTCTCATAAAGATTTATCAATTGTGGAAACAGATCCTGGCCAAAATTTTTCCTGTTGACACTTACGATAAAATGATATTTTAAAATATGTTTTCCCGAGTCATATTTAAATGCCAGGCGGGCACCGGGTATGGCTGTACTTACATCATTTTGCACTTGCTTCAGATCATATCCTTTCGGCAACTCCATCTGAAAATCAACTTCGATATGTTCCGGTGCTTGTAAAGTAACAGGTAAATTACGGTTATTATCACCAAGGGGATTTTTCATCATATAACCAATAACCAGTGGTTCCAATTCCAGTCCCGATTGATAACTTATCGCATAATTGGGAATACGAAAATTGGCAGAAAGGATAACCGGCTTATCCAGTTTATTCAGGTTGTTAAATAATATGTGCGAAAAGTCCGGATTATTATACCTGCCGAATAGATCCTCATGAACAATATCAAAACTATTTAAACTCGAATTGTACTGATTCCTAATTTTTTGGGCTAAATAGCCATAATTTTCTGATGTCATCTTGCCTGATAAGGTCCCTGATGTATCCATTTGTGCATTAATTTTTACTTTCATGGAAAAATGGCTTTTATCGGGATTCAGCTTAATCCATTTATAGGAATCTTTTTTTATCAGGAATCCGGAACCATTTATCATTTTTACCGGCAGCATGTTTGGATAACTATTTTTTATTGTTGCATCCATGAAATACGATTTCCCGTCAACCTTTGCATAAGCAATCATGCCATTAAACTGATACAGGGATGGAAATTGATTGAGTACTTTCCCCCATTTTCGAGTCGCAATTAGCATAGGATTAGCTTCAAATCCGGCGCCACGAAGCATGGCAATCAATGCCTGGTTGATAGACGATTGGTTAGCCGGTTGGCCCTTTAATACCTCCCGTAAATCCTGTTTACTGAATACGGCCGGACTTCCATCGTAGGTAATCGCTTTATTCACATATCGGAAGACACTATCAAGCCGTGCTTTGGGGTCTGAAATGGAATCAGCTATACTCTTCCCTTTTTGTTCTAACTCCGGATATTTCCGGATGTTATCATCCAGTCCATTTTGTTTACGTACTTCTGCAGCAACTATAGCCCAGCTTTTCCCTAATACCTGTCTCGGGTTGCCAAATGAACTCCAAATAAATTTCATCTTCCACCGGTAATCATCCAGAGAAGTTATAAACGGTTCTTTACGCAGTGCGGGAACATTAAACTCATACCAGTTATCAATCACTACTTTCGGAGGCTGTGGAACCGTAAATATCTTCGGTACATTGCTTGTGTCGATTTTTTGCTGAATGTAATGTGGCGAATTTTTCATATTCACAGGAGTAGCATCATAACGGATATATTTACTGTTGATCAACCGGATTCTTGCATAGAGTGTGGGTTCGGTGTTCATAAAATAAAAATCCGGCAGTTCTTCGATATACCTACGTTTTATGGTATACGTGTAATCAAGAACAGAACCGGGTTTAACAGCCGGCATATCAAATTCTTTTAGCTTATACCGGTCGTTGACACCAATCGTACGGATTTTGGTAGTATCCAATTTAACACGTGATCCATTTTCATGTACCGTTATTCCCCTGATAGATAAAATACGCTCGATATTATCCTTAAAATAAAACGGGATATCAACGAGAGAAGCCTTTTCGCCATCTTTAGTGAAGACTTTTACACGGACATGATGTTTAATAATTGCAGATATGGAGTTGGCGTTTACTTCAAAATGGATATCCACACCTTTATAAACATATATATAATCCGCCGATGGATCATTCGAATAGGTTTGCATTTTAAGAATGGTATCGGGAATAACTCCATAGGTCACTTTAGGTAATGGCGATGGTAAAGGATATCGATCCTGTGCCAATGAATTTTTACCCCATCCATTTAACATAAAGGCGAGACAAAGTAAACCAATAAATTTTATTTGATTATGAAAGTAACTTCCCATCTATACGACTTGTACATCATTGAAATCAGAACATCCGGCAAATAATTTACAACAGGCTATTTTTTAATTTAATATATAATCAGGGGTATCTATAACAAATTCCCACGTATCTCGATATTTGGATAACCGTGCAAAAAAATGTAGTACTGTCGATTTACCTGCATTCTGTTTAAGCGTTTGTCTTACTTTTCTGTTATTAGAATAAACCCGATACACTTGTCCTTTAACCAGGACATTCATTTTTGATGAAATCGGTTTCTCAAGATAAAATAGTTTATCAAAATATTTTACCTGTCTAAGTGATATATCTTCCAATTTCTCAGGTTTATATGCCTGACTCATATCTGGTTTCTTCGTTATAACAGGAATGGGCTTCCACTTATTATCATCGTTATGACCCGGATTCTTTAATTGCATTTTTTGAGCGAAGTTATTCTCGTCTACCACCCTGAACTGCATGCTTACCGGGAAATGATCTGAGAACCCCTTTCCACTGCCGATTGAGCTCCATCTTTCCGGAGCATTATCATACGATTCTACATTCAATCCATCGAACGAACCAACTTTATAACTGTTATCTACATATTGGATACCTTCATAATCATACAATCCCGAGCTTATCATTATTTGCATAAGTGTACTCCAGTGCCCGCGATACACTTCAGAACCTCTTTTATTCAATGGCAACTCATACCAGAGATTATAAACCTTTTTCGAATGACCCCTGTCAACTTCTTCCTCATTTCCTGTTGATTGAAGAATCGTATTAATTGCACTTTCCTTCAGCTCCGGCATGACCGTAAGTTGGTTATAACTACTGTTAAAATCACCACCTATAATTATATCTGCATTAGGGTTTTCTTTGAGCAGAATATTTAATCTATTTCGCAATACTATTGCATCTTTAATTCTGGCTTGTTCCAATTCGGGTGAACTCGCCCCCGATTTCCAATGATTAGCAAAGACTATCAAATTATGGCCTCTCACATTGAGCCAGACCTCAAGAATAGGCCTTGCATCCGGTATAGGATGTATTTTCGTTTTATCCTTTTCAATAGGCAAACGCGAAAATACCACACATTTTTGAACATGCATGGGTTTTCCATTCGATTTCATTCTGCTAAATCCGGCCTGATAATCATATCCGGTCAACCCAGCATCAGCCATCCCTTTTAATAAGAGCAGCTCCGATGGAAGATCGGCTATTGTTTTATTAAAACCGCCTCCCAACATTCTGTCTAATGAAGTATTTGAATATTTATCCAAAAATTTTTGAGCATTCACATCACGGGTTGTCTTAGAAGGTGAAAAATCACTTTCTAACTCCTCAAACAGTATAATTTCCGGCCCCTTGCCTTCATTATACTGTTTAAGCACTTTAGTGATGTTATGAATTTTCGTTAAAACATCTTCTTTTGTATACTGCCGATTGCCATATGCATCGAGTGTGTGATAATCATTAAAAACAGCTATACTGTCGGCGTCAAATAAATTCTCAACATTGTAGGTGATCAATGTGTAATTCTGAGCTTTTACATCTTTAATTGTAAAGATCAGAATAAATATTATTACGAATAGTTTTGATGTTTTCATCTCTTTCAAATTTTTATATAAATCCTGCCACTAAAAATTTAAGGTTACATAAAAACGGCATCTGATCAAAAACAAATTGTTTTAACCACGCAGGTGCATTGATGTTACAGTATCTCAAATTCATAAAAATTACTTATGATAATCACTGCTCCTCCTATGCTTTACTTTTATGTAATAAAATCTAAAAAAGATTTCATTTGTTATTGATAACAGCCATTCATAATAGCAAAAACTGTAAATAATAGTTAATAAATGTATGCACTGTTAAGTTTATACCTAAAAAGGGGTATTATTCTTCTCAAGAAAGATTATTCCATATTAAGATCCATCTAATAAAATACAGTTATACTATTCATAGCATGTCTAATCAACGTAATCATATCATTGTATTGATAACAGGCATATTATTGATGTCAGCCTGTAATAACAGGCAACAGAGTGTTATTATATCTGGTCATCTTCAAAATATGGGGACTGATACCCTGGAAATCAGCCATTGTTTTCTTCATAACCCATATCATGAACCATATTCACATAAAATAATTCTGTCTGATAAACACCAATTCCATTTACAAATACCTCTGGATACGGCAAGTGTACTTTGGATAAGGCACCATAGTTTTGCATATCCTATTTACGCCATTCCAGGTCAACATATCCGTATTGCATTTAATGGTTCCAAATTCCCGGGAGATGTTAAAGTTTCTTCCCCTGAGTCATCTTTAAATGCTGAATATAACAGGGCTTTCCAGTATTACTACAAACAAAACTGCATTTTACAAAATGCCATTGATGCTGCCCGGCATTCCACATCTGCTACCAGAAAGAAAAATATATTGAAACTGGCGAATCTTCGCATATTGATTGCCAAGGAAGATCTTTCCGGTACTCCATTCAATATATACGTATACCAGACCATGGGTGATTATTTTACATATGCCCTGTCTTATTTGAATGATCAATATTATCTGTCCGACAATATGTTCAGGAAAAAACGTGATGCCATTTTGTCCAATGCAAGAAATATGGGGTTTTTTAGCTTGCAGTCCTTACTCAGTCAATCTCAACATCTGAACAATTTCATACATATTTATTTCGCAAGTTGGAAACTGAATTCAAGCTTTAAATCGACAGTCGGAGTAAATGATATAAGCCATGAAGAGAGTCAGTTGAATACCTGTAGAAGAGCTATAAATAATCTGTTGAAATATGTCCCTGAACATAAAGCAAGGGATTATCTCAAAGTACAGTTATTAGCACAACATTATTGTGTAAATCATCAATATCTCAATAAAAATCTTTATAACAAGTTTGTTCAAAAGAACCTGCATGACTCTAAAGATATTCAGTTATTTCACGCAGTCTTAGCAGCAAGAGGCTTTTCTAAAAAGTAAAGTGTGATGATTCTATTAATTCATTGATTCACTCCAAATCATATGCCTTTCTGAATATTTACATAAACTCAACCATTGGACACTTGTAAATTTCAGCACTTGTCAAAATTACGTTTGGTTTTTATAAAAAAAAGAACGATCATGTTTACTATAAGTAACTTATTAACATTAATTATGACTTATCATGAAGAAAAAGTACTTATCCCTTCTGCTTATAATATTTTTTACATGGGGTAGTTTTTTAACAAGTAATGCTCAGGATTTATCTTCTTTTCAGAAAAAAGTAACCGAATTCAAACTTGATAACGGCTTTACTTTTGTCATCGTTAAGCGAGATGTTGCACCGGTAGCCAGTTTTGTAACATATGTCAATACCGGATCGGCCAATGATCCTTTCGGGAAAAGTGGTATCGCTCATGTTTTAGAGCACATGGCATTTAAAGGTACTCCCGATATCGGCACAAATAATTGGAAGAAAGAAAAACCGTTGCTTACTGCCGAAGACTCAGCTTACAAATCCTGGTATAGTTACTCAACTCAAATTGATCCGGATACCACCGTTTTAAATAACAAGTGGAAAACATTTAAAAAAGTGGAAAAAGATGCTGAGCAATACGTGGATAACAACCAATTTTCTAAAGTTATACAGCGTAATGGCGGAGTAAATCTGAACGCACAGACAGCTGAGGATCAGACTATGTTTTTTTACAGCCTGCCTGAAAATAAAGCCGAATTATGGTTTAGCCTGGAATCGGACCGTTTCCGGCATCCCGTTTTTCGTGAATTTTACAAAGAAAAGCAGGTTATCCTGGAAGAACGAAGGATGCGTGTCGATTCAAGCCCGATTGGTAAATTACTTGAGAATTTTTTAACCGTGGCTTTTTCCGCAAGTCATTACGGAATACCGGCAATAGGCTGGCCGTCTGATATAAAATCAACAACGATAGCTGACACTTACAGGTTTTTCCATACCTATTACGTGCCATCAAATATCACATTCGCCATTGTCGGCGATGTTGATCCTGTACTTATGAAGAAATATGCACAGGAATATTTCGGCCGTTTTCCTAAAGAACCGAAAGCACCTGTAATGCACACAAAAGAGCCGAAACAAAATGGCGAACGTCGTTTCGTTTTAAAGGAAAATTCCCAGCCATGGTACCTGGCCGGTTATCATACTGTATCCCTTAAAAATCCGGACGAGATACCATTGCAGTTATTAGGTTCCATTTTATCGGGTGGGAGAACCAGCCGCCTGTACAAACGCCTGGTTGAAAAAGATCAGATTGCTTTACAGGTCGGTGCGTTTAACGGCTTGCCGGGAGATAAGTACTCTTCACTATTCATCACTTATGTACTTCCCAATAAAGGTGTACCGATGAATAAGATCGAAAAAGTAATGGATGACGAAATACAAAAAGTTAAAAACGGCGATATAACAGAGAAAGAGCTTGAGCGGGCTAAGACAAATGCCAGGGCTGATGTCATCAGAAACTTGTCATCTAATCTCGGACTTGCTATGGCTGTTGCTCAAAACCAGGCCCAGGAGGGTTCCTGGAAAACGTTATTTACTGATCTGAATAAAATTGACAAGGTAACTTTGGGCGACCTTAAAAGAGTGGCCAATACCTATCTTGTTAAAACTAATAGAACAGTAGGCCTTATTGAGTCGAATGCCAGTGATGATAGTGTAGCATCATCCAAATAAACCTTCAAACAACTTGATTTGGTGTCAATTACTGAAAGAAATTATTTTATTATGAAAACATTAAAAACTTTTCTCTTCGTCTTTTTTATTGTCGGATGTACGACCGTCTTCGCTCAGCAAAAATATGATCAGCTTACATACCCTAAACTGAAATCATATAATATCCCGAAAGTTGAGACTTTTAAACTAAGAAACGGTATAACGTTTTATCTGTTGGAAGATCACGAATTACCGTTGATTAATCTCCATGCTATGGTCCGGACCGGCTCCATTCTGGATCCATCTGGCAAAGTCGGCCTTGCCGATTTAACCGGTATGGTAATGCGCAATGGTGGTTCTGAAAAATATCCGGCCGATAGCTTAAATAAGATTCTTGAAGATCATGCCGCAAAAATGAGCATCAGCATTGGTACGACTTCCGGATCAGCTAACTTGAATGTCCTTAAGAAGGATTTCGATTCATTACTGCCCATTTTCATTGATGTTCTCCGGCATCCTTCATTTCCCAAGGATAAAATAGAACTGGCTAAGAAAAGGCTGAAAAGTTCTATTTCAAGACGTAATGACGATTCCCAAAGCATTGCTTTTCGGGAGTTCCGCAGGCTGATATATGGGCCGCATTCCGTTTATGGCCGTCTTGAACAATATCAGACGATTGATAACATCAAACGTAATGATATGATAGCATATCACCAATCAGCTTTTGGCGGAAGTAACCTCATGATTGGCATCGTAGGTGATTTCAATATTAAATCCATGAAAAAAATATTGAAAAAGACCTTTGATCATTATCCCAAAGGCAAATCTACGAATTTAGAATTCCCAAAAGTTAATTATAATTATGCTCAAACCATCAATTTTATTAATAAATCGAATATTAATCAAAGCGTTGTTTTGATGGGACATTTGGGTGGATTTCGGAAGAATCCTGATTATGCAGCACTGCAGGTTATGAACCAGGTCTTAAGCGGTGGTTTTTCCGGAAGACTTATGCAGCACGTCAGAACCGACCTTGGTTTGGCTTATGCCGTTTTCGGCAATTATAACAGTAATGTGTTTTATCCCGGTGTGTTCTATGCCGGTGTCATGACCAAAAGTGCCACTACTGCCAAGGCTATCGATGCCGTTAAAAACGAAATAGTGAAATTGCAGCAGAAACCAATCACTGAAAAAGAGTTAAAGGATACAAAAGAACAATTCCTTAATTCCCTGGTCTTCCGTTATGACAGCCGGTCGAAGATTCTGAACAAAAAAATGCAAAATGCCTATGATGGCATGCCGTCCGATGCATTTGAAAAATATGTCAATAATGTGAAAGCTGTGACCATCGCAGATGTGCAGCGTGTGGCAAAAAAATACTTAAAGCCCGATAAAATGCAGATTTTGGTTGTCGGTAATAAACAGCAAATCGGTGATCAATTGCAGAAATACGGGAAAGTTAACGACATAGACATTACAATACCTGAACCTAATGTAAGTGATAATGCCACTTCAGCAAAGGGTGACGTTAAACAAGGACAATTCTGGTTAGAGAAAATGGCCAATGCCATTCTCAAAGACGGGAAAAAATTTAAAAGTGTCACGACATCCGAGCAAAGTACACAATACAACGCTCAGCTCCCCGGTGGTAAAATGACCATGTCTGCCACGAGTACAGTAACGTTTCCGGACCAAATGACGACCAAAATAAATACTCCCGGCGGAACCGTAACCATGACGCTGAAAGATGGGAAAGTAGAGCGGAAATTTGGAGACCGCACTCTGCCCTCGCCACCACAATTAGCTGAGATTTTATCAGAATCCTTAAAACGTAATTACCTTTCCATTGCTCTTAACAGTAAAAGTGAAAAACCAGAATTTATGGGCATGAAAACAGTTGATGGGACAAAGTTAGCAGAGATTAAAATACCGCAAAAAAAGCCTGTTCACTTCTTTATTGATACATCTACAGGATTACCACAATACATGCAATATACAACGTATAGTCCTGCGGCAGGCGGTAAAGTCAAAGTTAAAACGACCTTCTCTGACTGGAAAACAGTTGATGGAATTTCCTATGCTTTCAAAGAAGTGACCACTCAAAATGGTAAAAAAGCTTCGGAATCAGATTATAATAAAGTATCAATAAACTAAGTAATACCTTCCTCACTTCGTTCCGGGGCTGATGTCCCGGAACGTTGTAAGGGAAGCTCAATATTTGTCATTAACCAATAAGATTGTCATTAATTCAACAAAACCTGCCTGAATCTGCGTAAATCTGTATCTAATATTTTTTTAATTATGATATCCGGCATTAAATCTCATTCAATACCAGTTGTCCTTTGTTATAAATGCCAAGTGACCGGCCAATCATCTCAGTCCCTACATATGGAGTATTTTTCGATTTGGAGTGTATATGTTTCTCTTCAAAATTCCACTTTTCATCCACATTAAAGAATGTAAGATTGGCATCCTTGCCTACCTCAACTTTTGGTACATCGATATGAAGTATCTTTCTGGGATTATCAATAAACTTGGCTAATATTGCTTTTAGATCCATATCTTTTGACTGATAGAGCCGTTTGACTGATACCGGCCATGCCGTTTCCAAACCAATAATACCATTCGGAGCATAGATAAACTCCACATCTTTCTCTTCAACAGCATGTGGAGCATGATCGGTACATAAAGCATCGATGGTACCATCCTTCAATCCCTCTATGACAGCAAGTCTGTCTTCTTCAGTTCGCAAAGGAGGATGCATTTTACAGTTGGTATCAAAATCTCTTTTCTCAATTTCATCCTCGGTAAGATCGATATGATGTGCACAAACCTCGGTTGTTACATGAATCCCCCGTGCTTTTGCCTGGCGCACAAGTTCGACCCCTTTGGCTGTACTGATGTGGGCCACATGTATATGTCCTCCTGTCAATTCAGCAATCATGATGTCCCGCGCTATCATCACTTCCTCGGCAATTCCGGGTGTACCGGCTATACCCAAACGGGCCGATACTTTTCCCTCGTTCATGTAACCGGGCCGGGATAACTCCAGATCTTCTTCATGATTAATTATTGGCATATCGAGCATGGATGAGTATTCAAGTGCGATACGCATCAAATGGGAATTATAAACCGGGTCACCGTCGTCACTGAAAGCAACCGCTCCACCCTCCTTTAAATCCGCCATTTCGGAAATACTCTTCCCTTTCCTTTCTTTCGATACACATGCTATGGGAAATACGTCAACGGGTAAAGGTTTTGCTTTATTTACGATGAATTCCACGACATCACGTGTATGAATAGGTGGTTTTGTATTTGGCATACAAGCAACAGCCGTAAAGCCTCCGAATGCTGCAGCTTCCGTTCCGGTTTTAATGGTTTCTTTATGTTCGTAACCAGGTTCCCTGAAATGTACGTGCATGTCCATCCAGCCCGGCGATACAAAAGCACCATCAAAATCATGAACTTTCTGACCATTATCAGGTTTTATTTCAGAATCAATTGCTGCTATAAGGCCATTCTTGATACCTATATCGACCGGTTCACTGCCGATATTTTCAGAGGTCGCCACTATAACATTTTTTAAAATAATGTCCGGAATCGTATTCATCTTAAATATTTTGTTTTATTCTATTTGCCGATCAAATTTATTGTATTTACTTCAGACTGACCAATAATTATTTAAATTCTTTTCTGCTGATACTGTAATTTACAGTTTATACGGTTTAAAGAGATATTAACTGCCTTAAAACTGTTATAAAAAGGATGATGTGAGATTATATTCTTAATAATCATTCCCATTCTCTCAAAATATTTAATAATTAACAAAAAACCTGCTTCCCATTTAATGTTTTTTAACAACATCATGGAATTGATTACCACTTTAAACTGTTTCTCATCATACAATAAATAGTACAGGTTAAAATAATTGGAGAACATTTTATATGAGTGAACAAGCAAAAGTTGTTGCCCATAAAGATGAGTTACATGATGGTGAAATGAAAGAAATTACGATTGGGGAAAACAAAATTTTACTCAGCCGTATTGATGGAAAATTTTATGCTACAGGTGCTTCCTGTACCCATTACGGGGCTCCATTATCAACAGGTGTGTTGAAAAATAAAAAGGTCGTTTGTCCCTGGCATCATGCATCATTTGATTTGACTAACGGTAATAATGATGATCCTCCGGCTCTGGATGATTTGTCGACATTTCCGGTAAGAATAAAAGACAATGATGTTATCGTTGAGTTGCCTGACAGCTTCTCAGGCCGACAAAAACATAAAATGAGTTCTTATAACCCGGATAAAGATGATCGTACCTTTGTCATCCTTGGCGCAGGAGCGGCTGGTGAATCGGCCGCCGAAACATTACGAAAAGAGAAATTCGAAGGCCGCATTCTCATGATCACGCGAGAAAACCGGCTCCCTTATGATCGGCCGAATTTGAGCAAGGAATATCTGAGCGGCGATGCACCTGATGAATGGATGCCTTTGCGTTCTTCCGACTTTTATGATAATGCGGATATTGAAATAATTCATAAGGAAGTCTCTGAAGTCGACATTCAAAGCCATGAGATCCTGTTTACAGATAATAAAATACTCAAGTTTGATCGCTTACTGCTTGCCACCGGCGGACGACCACGCACATTGAATGTCCCGGGTTCCGATCTGAAGAATATTCATTTACTTCGAACATTTGACGATGCCGATTCAATATTAAAATCCATTGAAGATGCTAAAAAAGCCGTAATCATAGGGGCAAGTTTCATTGGATTAGAGGCAGCTGCGAGTCTGACTAAACAAGGGCTTAATGTCACAGTTGTAGCACCTGAAGCTGTACCTTTTGAACATATTTTTGGTAAAGAAATCGGGAAATGGATACAACAAACGCACGAAAATAATGGCGTCACATTTAAATTGAATTCAAGTGTTAAAAATTTTGAGGGTGATTCAAATATATCGAAAGTAATATTAGAGGATGGTTCCGGTCTTAATGCTGATTTTGTACTTATCGGAATTGGTGTGGATCCTGTTACCGAATTTTTAAAAGATTTCGATCTCAATGATGATCGCAGCATAAACGTAAATTCAAATCTTAAAGCAGCTGAACATGTATTTGCCGCCGGTGATATTGCCATGTATCCTGATTTCCGTACGGGTGAAAAAATAAGGATCGAACACTGGCGCCTGGCACAACAACAAGGCCGTATAGCAGCACATAACATGCTCGATCACAATGTGCCATTCAAGCGCATTCCATTTTTCTGGACTGATCAGGCAAAAGCTCATTTGTTATATGTGGGACATGTACAAAAGTGGGATAACCTGATCATTGATGGTGATGTATCATCTGGTGATTTCATGGCTTATTTCGTAAAAGATGATAAAATATTGGCTGCGGCTACTCCAAACAGAGAGAAGGAAATCGCGGCTATACAGGAATTGATGCAATTCGATCTCATACCCGAACCTTCAAAAATCCAAAAAAATAAAATAGATGCGTTAAGTGAATTGACTCAGGCATCAGTCTGATACAGAATAGATTAAAAAAAATTAAGTTTTCATATAATTTTTATTATTAAAGGGCGTTACATATTTAGATTGACACAACCCTCCTAATCCCCCTCCACATGAGGCCGGTCACCCCCCTGACCGGTCTCTTTTTTTATATTCATCATAATCTTCTATGAAGTTATTCCGATCTTCCTATATTTTATGATGAATCTAATTTTAGAAAAATAATATTATCATACATGGACCTGTTTACGAAATCATTACATATACCATCGGTTTCAGAACTTACAGGCAGCATAAAACAAACGCTCGAAGAAAAATTTATTGATGTATTGGTACAGGGGGAAGTGAGCCAGCCCAAAACGAGTGCCAATGGACATACCTACTTCACCCTTAAAGATGAAAGGGCTCAACTACCCTGTGTGATTTGGAGAAGTACGGCACAACAGCTTAATTTAGAGCTGCTGCATGGTCAACAAATAGTGGTCGGTGGTGATATACAGGTTTACCCTCCGCACGGGAAATACCAACTTATCGTAACCTATGTTAAACAGGCGGGTTTAGGAGCATTACAAAAGGCTTTCGAGGAATTAAAACAAAAATTAAAAAATGAAGGTTTATTTGATCCCGCCCATAAAAAGCCACTCCCCGCTTTTCCGGAAAAAATCGGAGTGGTAACATCGTCCACCGGGGCTGCTTTTCAGGACATCCGTTCGACATTTGAAAAAAAATTTCCTCTGGTGACTGTCTATTTATATCATGCCAGTGTTCAAGGTGTTAATGCTGCTCCTGAAATCGTAAAGGGAATAAATTACTTTTCGAAAAATAACTATGTTGATGTGTTGATTATTGGCCGTGGTGGCGGTTCACTCGAAGATTTATGGCCATTCAATGAAGAAGCCGTTGCCCGGGCAGTGTATGATTGTGAAGTGCCGGTTATCAGTGGTGTGGGACATGAGACAGATTTCAGTATCTCTGATTTTGTGGCTGATGCACGAGCGGCAACTCCTACGCAAGCTGCCAGTATGGCTGTACCTGATATTAATGAATTGCGTTTTTATGTGGATGATATGGATCGGAAATTGAAACGTAATGTTCATGATATATTAAGAACCAGGAAAGAACGGGTTCAACAACTGATAAAAGCACATGGATTGCTCGTTGTCAGTCAAAAAGTCTACCACCAGAAAGAACGGATAAACGGACTGCAATATAGAATGCAAAATACCGTACATGCCTTGTTTCATCAAAATAAAGATAGGTATCAAAACCTTCATTATCTTCTTGAGAGTTACAATCCCAATGAACCATTGGATAAGGGATATGTACGGATTTTACAGGATGATAAATGGATTAGAAAATCCAGGCTTTTCAAGAAAGATTCGGACTTCAAAATCCAATGGAAAGATCGTGAAGATGAAATCAGCAGAACCGGGAAATAATGTTATAGCTTTATTGTTAACTGCTGACTGATATCTGAAATCACCCTACCATGATTTTTAACTCTTCCACTTTCTGTGTGATCTCTCCACGGTTCATAGAACGATACGTTTCCGGTAATACTTCACGGGATGTACATTCCAAAACAGCTGTCAGGGTTTGCAACTCTATCTCTTCGGGGTAAGTCGGGGGGATGAAATCATTAAGCACTTCTTCCAATAGCTCCGGGGTGACTTTACTCTGCCCTATGGCGGCCGCTTTGAATTTGGCGCGGGTAAGAGCCGCTTCCATATCGGCACCTGAAAATGTTTTGGTTCCCTTTTTTATGATTTTGGGAACCACATCTTCTGTCATTTGTAAACCTGTTTTCTTTTTCATAGCCACAAATAATTCCGTTCGTTCTTCTTCTGTTGAAGGATGAAAAAGAGCCAGGTGTTCTTCGGCCCGGCCTTGCCTTTTTAAATCGACCGGCATGAGATCAGGCCGGGCAGTCATGAGGAACCATATGACACGTCCCCTGTTATCCGTATTACTCATAAATTGAGCAATCTGTGCAAAAACACGACTCGAAACACCACTGTCACCGCTGGTATCCCGGTTGCCCAGGTAAGCATCAGCTTCATCGATCATGACAGCGACAGGAGCCATAGCCTTCAACAGATGAAGAATTTTTTCAAGGTTCCCTTCCGTTACCCCCTGCCACTGACTCCTGAAATTTTTCAGCTTCACCATGGGCACTCCCACTTCACCTGCAAAACAAGTAATCATGAATGTTTTCCCGGTACCGACCGGTCCGCAGATCAGGTATCCCATAGGCATAACATCATGCCGGCCGTTTTTAAGTGCTTTAGATGCTTCCCGAAGATGGTTTTTCACCTGTTTATGTCCGGCAACCGCATCCAGGTTATACTTTGTCTCTACAAATTCCAGAAGGCCATACGCCTCCGCTTCAATCAACTCTTTTTTATTCCTGATGAGTTGATCGAAAGTTATGATCGTCTTGTTTTCACGGGCATTGGCCAATAAGCTCTCCAGGTTGATGTAACTCAGACCGGCAGTTTGTTGAGCCAACACATTTACGGGAACTTCACAAATCTGTTTGTACTCCACCTCGCTGCAATAACTCTTAATGTATGCAATACGTTGTTCCTCGTCCGGCAAATCGATCCTTATTTCAGCTGTATACGGGCTTTGAATAAGATTCCGGTTCAGGTCATTCAGATTTTCTGTCAATAGAACCGTCGAAAAATCAGATGCCAGAAACAGTGGATCATGTGCCCATCGTTGTAAGTACACAAGAGCTGTGCGGTCGTCCGGACTTGACATGCCGCCTTCAGCCATTGGTATAATCGTTTCCGCATAATCGATGATAACGGCAATGCTTTTATTTTCGCCCAGACGAATCCTGAAATAATTTTCCAGTAAAGAGAAAACACGAACAGGGTCCTTAGGCATCTTTTTCTGATATTCGGTACCCACCAGGCTGTCATATCCCGATAAGGCCCTGTTAAAATCCGTCATACTTTTTTTATCCCGAAACTGAATCCCCGAAGAACGGTCATAGAAAAGAACGATATCACGGGATCCGAATAATTCATCAAAAAGGAATGTCTTTAACCGGATAAAATCCGTTCCACTCTCATTTTTCAGATTAGTGAAATCACGGACATTACCGTGAAGAATGAACTGATTAATCGTTTTACTGAAATATCTGTAGGCCAATTCACGGGCCCATGCCGGATAGTGTTCGTACATATTCTTTTATTTTAGCTATTAACCCAAACTGAGATATGATCTCTTATACTTATTAGCAGAATAAAAGTTTCCTATTTATCTACTATTATCATTTTGACTGTATCAATTTTTGACGGAGTCGCCTTACTGATTATGAACTTATGATGACCAATAATTATTTCCTCGTTCACCTTTGGGATGCGTCCGATTTCATTAATGATATATCCCGCTATCGTTTCATATTCCGAAGTCGAATCAGGCATATTAATATTCGGATATTTCTCATTCATTTCTTCCAATTCAACGTTACCACTGATTACATATGAATCATCCGTCAATTTCTTGATTATATTATCATCAGTATCATATTCATCCTGTATATCCCCAACAACTTCTTCAAGAAGGTCTTCGATGGTAACCATACCGGCTGTTCCACCATATTCATCAATAACTATAGCAAGCGAAATCTTAGACTGCCGAAATTCCTGTAACAGGTTTTTTGATTTTTGTGAGGATGGCACCATTTTAACCGGCCGTATAAGCTCATCAAGAGATTTGGGGTTCAGAAACAGGTCATATGCAAATACAACTCCGATAATATCATCGATGCTATCTTTATAAACCGGAAGTTTAGAAAATCCGCTTGAGATAAATGTTTTAAGGACGTCGTCGAGAATAGTGTTCGTTTCCACAGCAACGATTTCCGTCCTTGGGATCATGGAATCCTTAACCCTCTTGCTCGAAAGCTCGAGGACGTTATTCAGTATCTCCGTATCTTCCTTGTCAATATCCGTATTGGCTCCTTCTTCCCGTAATTCTCTGAGCATCATTTCGATATCCTGACGACGGAATAACTGCTCCACACTATCAGACTCGGCTCCAAACATTTTGATCAGAAGTTTAGAGGCCCCGTTAGATACCACAATAAACGGTTTCAAAATCCAGTTACATAGCGTCAAAGGGATCGAAAGAATATATATGAGCGAATCGGAGTGTATTCTAAAAATAGCCTTTGGCAGGATTTCACCAAGCAGCATGATAATAAGCGATGCCACTGTTGTTTGAATCAACAAAATGCTGAATTCTGATGGAAACCTGCCTATTACGGCATGAAAACCTGAACGGATAGGACCTACCAGGTAAAACGTCATGAGAGTGGCATATACTACATTGACGATATTATTACCGACAAGTGTAGTTGCCAAAAATTTTTCCGGGTTACGCACAAAATGGTTCAAATAGCGTGCACCACGGGTATTCTGACGCGCTTTTATCTCAAGCTTCAGGCGGTTAGCCGTTACAAAGGCTATCTCTGAGCCCGAAAAAAAGCCACTTAATAAAATGGTAAATATGATGAGGAGCCACTCGTTCATCATGTGACTCCCTTACTAGACGGAGGTTCCAAATTTATGATTACTTACCTGTAAAGTTTGGTGAACGTTTATTCATAAAAGCACTTGTTCCTTCTTTAAAATCCTCTGTATTAAATAATTCTCCAAACAATTCAGCTTCACGTTTAAATCCCTTGTCAGGGTCGCCATAAGCTGCATGTACAGATTGGATTGCTTGTTTAATTGCCACAGGGCCTTTACCTAATATAACAGATATTAATTCATTTGCTTCCTTCATTCCCTGACCATCAGCCGCCAGTCTATTAACCAAACCCATGGCTAGTGCCAGGTCGGCATTCACATGATTAGCTGTTAATATCATTTCAAGTGCACGGCCCTTTCCGATGAGTCTGGTTAGACGTTGTGTTCCACCGTAACCAGGAATCAAGCCCAATCCAACTTCCGGAAGTCCGAATTTTGCATTTTGAGTTGCTACACGCAAGTGGCATGCCATAGCCAACTCACAACCGCCACCTAAAGCATAACCATTAACAACAGCTATAACAGGTTTTGCCAGGTTTTCAATCTTTGAGAAAATTTCTTGTCCTTTTCGAGATGCTTCGCGTCCCGTTTTTTCATTTAATTGCTCCAGTTCAGCGATGTCAGCTCCGGCTACAAATGCTCTATCTCCGGAACCCGTAATAATTACACCTCGAACGTCATCTCTTTTAGCAATATCATCAATAGCGGCATCCAACTCATCCAGAACCTGATTATTCAAAGCATTTAGCTTTTTTGGTCGGTTTATAGTTAGAATGGCAACATTATTTTCGACATCAAGCAATAGGGTTTCAAACCGATTTGAACTCATAATAATTTATTCTTTAACTCTTTTTTTGGTACTGACCTCGGAAGTATCAGTATCCTCCTTTTCATGCAAATCTTCTTCGTGATCCAAAAGATTATAATGCGGAAGGACATCACTTTCAATATCCTGAATAATATTTGATGTTTCTTCAACTTCTGCCAGGAGATTATCCAATTGATAACCTAATTCTTCCGGGTCGTTCATAGTCATTGACTGTTCATAAATATACCGAACAGCGTCCTCAATAGTTTCCAATTGAGATTCACATATTACGTATTTTTCCTGAGCAGATTTAAATTTTTCAAGGCGTTTACTTAAAATTTTCAGTCTGCGCGATTTTATGCTTCTTAATCTCTCCGAATCTGCTGTTTTAATATCTTCTTTTGCACGTTCAATCTTGATATTTAATTGCTTTTCCGTATCCGAATGAACAAGGTCCCCGTATTTTTTATTCAAATCAAGCAAATTCAAATAATTCGATAACAGGCCTTCTATTTTTTTATGCACACTTTCCAGCATTCCCTGAGAAGTATAGGGCATCTTATCGAAATTCTGTTTGATCAACCTGCTGAGATGTTTCAGGATAAGAAACCTCTTCTGATTCTTTGGTTCGAGATCCTTAAACAATGTTTTATCTTCCAGAGATTTATCACGTTCCTTAAGTTTCTTTATCTTAATCGATCTGCGAAAATTTGGCATATTAGGAACGATTCCCAGGTATAACAATTCCATACCAAATGACAGGCTAAGTACTACATCTGCCAAATAGCCACCGTCATTAACAATAAATGCCGTTATTGTGCATACCAACAACGCTCCGAGATTTATCGGGTTCAAAAATGCTTCACGCGTATAATTTACATTTTGATCGTCGGGCATCACTTATGCTCCTTATCCTTTTTATCCCTGCCTATCGTTTTTCCCCTTTTTACAGAAGTCGATTCCCGATCAAATTCTGCTGATTGGTCTCTCTCATCTGATCCGATTGTTTTGGTTGCGTTCAACTCCCTGGCTTTCTCTTCTATCTCCATGTGCAACATGCCCATCTCGTTCTTTAGCATGTTCAATGTTTCGCGCGCCTTCTGTTTTCTGACAACTTCTTCTTTTTCTTCCTCGGTACTCTCTTTTACAGGTTGCTGTTCTGTTTTATTATCGGGAAGAATATTGTCGAGAGCAACTGAAAGCCTGGCTTCGGCAATAGCAACTTTTTCTTTAAAACTCTGCAATACATTATCAAAAGAGTTCAGCAAATCATCGGTATTCATTTGTTCCATTGCGGAACTCACCCGTTCAGAACGTTTTAATTCTGTCAGCCTTTTCCGCAATTCTTTTACTTTGCGATAATGAGTCTTATACTCTTCTTTTATTTGCTCGTACTCTTTTTGATCCATTACCATCAGGATTTGGATTTTTCTTTACCTATCGTTTTACCTGAGCCATCGGATTGTTGTTTTTTCTCTTTTTCCTTCTCTTTATCCAATAATGGCTTCTTCTCTGAATCACCTGAACCTTCCATCTCCATCTTGAATTGCTTGACGAGTTCGGAAGCTCTCATCTTCTCGGCGCTCACTTCAATTTCCATTTCCTGTGTGTCAATACTATCGAGAGCCAATTCCATTCTGGCTTCATTTTTAGCCGATTCTTCATTTATCCGGTTGATCATTTCATCATGGGTGGCATCAATTCCGCCAACCTCAAATTGTTCAAGCGTATCGGCGATTTTGGCCTGCCATTCCGACCGCTCACTTGCACGGAGTGCTTCTCTGGCTTCCCTGATCTTGCGGTCTTTTTCACGCATGAACGCTTTCTTAACCTGAAGTGCTTTCTCATACGCTTTTTGAGCAAATTCCAGCTGCTCTGATGTGCTTGCAAGGTTTTCTTTAGCCTTCTCAAGCTGCAAGGCATAGCTTTCAGCTATATCATCCCTGTTAGCTTTAATAGCTGATTTGATCTTATTCGTATATTGAGATATCGCATCCTGAAAACGCTTCACTTCTTTCTGAAGCATCATCACATTTGCTTTTACAGTTGCGATATTTTCATTCATTTTCGGAACCTGATCATTCAATTCCCTGATATTCTGCTCGAGAATTAACTTCGGATCTTCCATTGAACTTACCAGACCGCCGAATAGTGATTTAATAGCTCTGACAAATCTTTTCCACATAATATATGCCAACTCGTTTTAGTGTTGTTTTGCTTGTAAAAATAACCTTTCAAGCTTTTGATTTAATTGTATCTCTAAGGTCTTATAATTGCAATATACCGTCTTTATCGATTCTATGCGAAATCATAGTTGGTAATACAATTTTCTTATCGGTTATGTTAATTGCTTTAGATAATATTTCGCGTACATTAACCTCATCTTCCCTGTTGTTCGTATAACAGGTAACGATTGTTTCACTTTTATTAACGTTGTCACCAACTTTTTTATGCAAAACTATTCCTGCTGTCGGATCTATGTCATCTTCTTTCGATCTACGGCCTGCTCCCAGTTCAAGGGAAGCCAACCCGAAATCAAAAGCTTTCATTTCACTAATATAGCCGTTTGATTCCGCTTCTATTTCAAATTTATATTTTGCTTTTGGATACGTTTCCGGATTTTGGACATAACTAACATTGCCCCCCTGTTCTTTTACGTCATCGACGAACTTCTGATAAGCCCGGCCGGAAGTTATACTATCTTTACTTTGTATAATTCCATCTTCAATAGTTCTCGCTTTTCCACCTAAATAAATCATGGTCCCGGCCAATTGATGAGTAACGGTCATTAAATCGTCCGGCCCGTCCCCTTTCAGACAATCTATGCTTTCCTCGACTTCCAGCCAGTTACCGATCTTGTACCCCAGTGGTTCATTCATATTAGTGAGATACGCAATCGTCTCCTTACCAAAATCCGTTCCTATGCCAACCAGTGTTTTTGCTAATTCTATGGCATCCTCTTTTGTTTTCATAAAAGCACCACTCCCATATTTTACATCCAATACCAAAGCATTAATACCTTCAGCAAGCTTTTTACTCATTATGCTACTGGCAATAAGTGGAATACATTCTACGGTAGCGGTGACATCCCGGAGCGCATAAATTCGTTTATCGGCCGGTGCGATTTCTTCAGTTTGACCGGCCATTACCATATTGTGTTTTTTGAGAATTTCACAGTATCTGGCCAGATCAATATTCACATTAAATCCGGTTATGGATTCAAGTTTGTCCAGAGTCCCGCCTGTATGACCAAGGCCACGGCCCGATATCATCGGTACAGGGACACCGCAACTGGCAACAACAGGTGCCAGTATGAGTGATACTTTATCTCCAACCCCTCCCGTCGAATGTTTATCGACTTTAACACCGGGAATATCGGATAAATCCAATACTTTCCCGGAATGGAGCATCGAGCTGGTAAGTGCTGCCGATTCTTCATCATTAATACCATTCAGAAATGAAGCCATAAGAAAAGCGCTCATCTGATAGTCCGGTATCCGGTCCTCAGTATAAGCTTTAATAATAAATTCTATCTCTTCCTTTGTTAATTTTTCCCTGTCTCTTTTTTTCCTGATCAAAGAGACCATATTATACTCATGCATATAAAATATTTTTAACTCCCTGATATAATAATTAAAATCGGAATATGTGATTTTTGCCGAACATATCCTGTTTATTATTTTGATTTTAAATTACTCAATTTATCTATTATTGTTTACGAAATAACATTTAAACTGTTATTTGACATTATAGTAACATTAAATTCGTATTGATAATTTATGTAACATATAAATCAATCAATCTTTAAATAAAAAATTTTATAAAGTACTAATACATACACTTATATGCATTTTATAAATTAATTTTCTATCAATTGTATAAGTGTATGAAAAGTATCGATATAATATTAAATAATTTTACATAGAATCGATCACCATATTTATTGATAGTGATACATATATTAGCTGATAAAAACATCTTCCAGTTAGAAAAATTCCTGCCCGAAACCGTCAATTATACATTATTTGATCCCAATAATGCATTACCGGATGATTTTTCCCCGTATTCTGCAATGCTTATCCGAACCGTTACTAGGATAAATAAACATACATTCGCCGGGATTCCGGATAATTTAACATTCATCGGAACGGCTTCTTCGGGTACCGATCATGTTGATATTCCTTATTTACAATCGAATAACATCACCTTTTCCTCTGCTGCCGGATGTAATGCCCGGGCTGTGGCGGAATACATCGCAACCGCAATTATTCTCTGGGGCGAATCAAGATCTAAAGATATAACAAAATATACGGTAGGTGTAATTGGTGTTGGACATGTTGGAAGTGTTGTCAATGAATTACTTACAAAAACCGGACTCAATACTGTTCTATATGACCCCCCGCGAGAATTACGGGACCCCGCTTTTACATCAGCATCATTACCGGGTGTTATGGACTCAGATATATTGACATTTCATGTACCATTGGAAACAGCAGGTCAATTCGCGACCTATCATTGGCTGAATGAGGCAAAATTAAACAACAGGGAATATAAGCTTGTCATCAATGCTTCGAGAGGTGGGGTAGTGGATGAATATGTTATTACTGGCCAATTAAGAATAGGCAATATTGGAGATTATATATTTGATGTCTGGGAAAACGAACCTTCATTTTCAGTTGAAATAGCTGAAAATGCATTTATTGCCACACCTCATATCGCCGGTTATTCGTATCAGGCCAAACAAAACGCTACACGAATGATTTGCAACGCCATGTTAGATCATTTTGGTTTAACGGTATCCAATTCAGATATAAATCACGAAAATCTTATCACTCCTGATTTAAAAAACGCCTCTTCCCTTTCCAATATCCTGACTTCTATACATCCCATTAGGGATTACGATCACAAGCTGAGGGAAATTTGTCAGTTACCGGAAAATAAACGTGGACAGGCGTTCCGTGATTTGCGAACCGGCCATCCCTACCGTATGGAATACCCCCAAATATATTTACCTGTAACTGTGCTTAAAAAATATCCTGTATTGGAGAAGTTGGGTATCAAGAGTAGAGCGTAGCGCATGGAGCATGGAGCATGGAGCATGGAGCATGGAGAAATAAACTTATATTTCTTATTTGAAATATTCCTATGTGAAACCTGTGTAAATTCTCTGTGTACCCTCTCTGAGGTTAATTAAATTTTAAATAAATCGATAGCATTATGAGTCGTTATATCAATCACATCTTTCAACGAAATTTCCATGATATCAGCTAATTTTTGAGCCGTGTATTTGATAAAAGCCGGCTCATTTCGTTTACCTCTTTTGGGTGTTGGTGCCAGGTATGGAGCATCCGTCTCGAGAACCATTTTGCTGATGGGAAGCTGAGCCACGGTTTTATCGACACCGGCATTTTTGAAGGTGGTTATTCCCCCTATCCCAAGGTATAACCCAAGATCTATGGCCTTTTTGCCTTCCTCAACAGTACCAGTAAAGCAATGCCACACACCGGTTAAATTACCATCCTGTTCTTCTTCGATAATAGACAGGATATCATTCGTACTATCCCTGTTATGCAATACAATAGGTTTCTGAAATTCTTTAGCTGCTTTACAATGCGTATGCAGATTAAATTTTTGTTCCTCTATGTATTTTTTGGTCCAATAATAATCGAGACCGGTTTCCCCTACGGCTATAATTTCAGGATTTTTTATATGGCTAAAGAGTTTTTGCTCAAGTCCGGGGTCCTTTGATTTTACCTCGGATGGATGTATCCCGGCCATTTTGTAAAATGAAATTTTAGGATGATTAACAGATATCATTTGATCGAGCGATCCGAAATTAATGGCCGGCATGAGGATTCTATTTACACCAGCTTCCGCTGCCCTGTCCAAGACTTCATTCAAATCATCTTTAAAATCGTCGAGAAATATGTGACAATGTGTATCTATCAAAATATATATGATTTATAAATTTATATTATCAACTTCACCATAATATAAAAGTTATTCTTTCATTATTAAGGACATTTACCCGATAATGTAGTGTGCTGTCAGAAGTTATTAAACATCTTTTTAAAAAAAATTGGTTCACAGTTATATTCATTTATAGAAGGCTTTGCAAAGCCAGGATTTTTTAACAAGATCAAGACCAGAGGAATTTTAAAACCACAGTCTCGAAAGCTTTCGGGATGAGTATTTTAAAATTCCGATAACGCAGATATTGGGCAAAAAGGCGGTTTTGCAAAGCCTTCTTATATTTTTTACCTCCTCAAAAATTTCATAGAACCATTTTTTGATATAAATTGCCGATTCGCAAAACAGGCAGGATAGCATTTTAAATAAATGGACCTTAATACATTAGCCATTTTCATCCTAATTCACCGAATACAATTCTTAAAAATGTCTGAAATAATATCGCGTACCGAACAGAAACGTTTTGAAAAAATAACAACAAGGGTTTTTGAAGTCGCAAGTGAAGGCTCCCTGTTCGTTGCCAATCAAATTGCCAAACTCATTGGGGAACGATCATCAACAGACCGTTTTACCGTACTCGGACTTGCAACCGGTTCAACTCCAGTCAGGGTATATGATGAACTGGTACGTATGCACAGGGAAGAAGGACTCAGTTTCAAGAATGTCATTACCTTCAACCTGGATGAGTATTATCCAATGCAGCCGGAAGCATTACAGAGCTATGTCCGTTTTATGCACGAATACTTGTTTAAACATATTGATATTAATCCTGATAATATTCATATCCCTGATGGCGCCATCGACAGAGACGGGATTGTTGAATATTGCCGTCAATATGAGCAGCAGATTAATGAGGCAGGCGGAATAGACATTCAACTTCTGGGTATCGGCCGGACGGGTCATATCGGATTCAACGAACCGGGTTCGGGAAAAAATTCCCACACTCGTTTAATCACACTCGATCGTATTACTCGTGCTGACGCCGCCAGTGATTTCTTCGGTGAAGAAAATGTTCCACGATGGGCACTGACAATGGGTGTGGGTTCTATCCTGAAATCCCATAAGATCTACCTGATGGCTTATGGTGAGAAAAAAGCCGGTATCATACGCCAGACTGTTGAGGGCCCCGTCAGTGATTCCGTACCGGCTACTTATCTGCAGGATCACACGGATGCTGAAATAATCCTGGATAATGCGTCTTCAGCTGAATTAACCCGTTTTAAGACCCCCTGGTTGGTCGGACAATGTGACTGGAATGATAAAATGATACGTAAAGCCGTCGTTTGGCTCAGTCAGGAAACTCAAAAACCGGTGCTGAAACTGACGGATATGGATTATAGTGAAAACGGCATGAGTGATCTAATTACCGATTATGGTCCGGCTTACAACATTAATATCAAAGTCTTCAATGAATTACAGCATACAATAACCGGATGGCCTGGCGGCAAACCCGATGCCGACGACACTAACAGGCCGGAACGAAAAAAACCTTATCCCAAACGAGCGCTGATCTTCAGCCCACATCCTGATGATGACGTCATCTCAATGGGTGGAACTTTGATTCGTCTTGTCGATCAGAGACATGAGGTTCATGTCGCTTATCAGACTTCCGGTAATATTGCCGTATTTGATGACCAGGCTATTCGTTTTGCTGATTTCGTCATTGACTATCAACATCAATTTGGGCTGAAAGGCAGTAATATCTCTTCACTTTTCAATAAAATGAGTGAATTTCTGAACAATAAAACACCCGGACAGGCCGACTCTGAAGAAATAAAAACCATTAAAGGGTTGATCAGACGGGGCGAAGCCAAGGCTGCCTGCCGTTATTGCGGCATTCCAATTGAACGGGCTCATTTTCTGGACATGCCTTTTTATGAAACGGGTGTGATTCGTAAAAAGCCCTTGAGTGAGCAAGATATCCGGATTATTGTAGATCTCATCACTGAAATTAAACCGCATCAGATTTATGCGGCAGGTGACCTATCAGATCCTCATGGAACGCATCGTGTTTGTCTAAAGGCTATTTTGGAGGCTATAAGCAGGCTTAAAGACGAAGAGTGGATGAAAGATTGTTTCGTCTGGTTATACAGAGGGGCATGGCAGGAATGGGATATTGACCAGATTGAAATGGCTGTTCCTCTGAGTCCCGATGAATTAGCACGAAAACGCAGGGCCATCTTCAAACATGAATCCCAAAAAGACCGTCCACTTTTCCCCGGCCCTGATCCCCGGGAATTCTGGCAACGTGCCGACGACAGAACAAGAGCTACCGCCAGGTTATATGATCAATTGGGGTTAGCCGAATACGAATCAATTGAAGCGTTTGTCAGGTACCCATTTTAATACATCAATTACGATCATGACGGATCTAATTTAAATCGACCGATTCATTTATTGAATTATAATCTGCGTTTCAAAAATAAATTGGATTGAGATATTTGAATTCCCTTTGTGGATGGTTTTTCTTTTATTCAATGAGTGCTGTATGGATGACAACAAAGCTTACTACAATATGAATATCTACCGAATCGGCTGATGATAAAACGCAAAGTCAAAAAACGCAATCCGTGGGCATGGATCCCAACGCTGTATTTTGCTGAAGGTATTCCGTATGTCGTGGTCATGCTCGTGTCCGTCATCATGTACAAGCGTATGGGGATTTCCAATACCGATATCGCTTTGTACACGAGCTGGCTCTATCTGCCGTGGGTGATTAAACCGCTTTGGAGTCCTGTAGTCGATATTTTCAAGACCAAACGGTATTGGATCGTCATCATGCAGTTGCTGGTCGGTGCCGGTCTTGCCGGAGTAGCTTTGACCATACCGCTTCCCGGCTTTTTCCGTTACACCCTGGCTTTTTTCTGGTTATTGGCTTTCAGTTCGGCAACACACGATGTGGCAGCCGATGGTTTCTATATGCTGGGTTTATCCAAACATGATCAGGCCTGGTTTGTTGGTGTACGCAGTACCTTTTACCGGGTAGCCATGATCACCGGACAAGGTCTGCTTATAATATTTGCGGGATATATCGAAAGCCATACGGGATTGCCGACAGTTCCCATTAATGTTCAAACGGAGATATCGACCAATATATCTCCCAATCAGGTAATCATACCGCCCGATTCTGTCCCCACTGAAGCCCAAACCGGGAGTCTTCATATTGTTAGCTTCCCTTCGAAGATTAAAATCAGTACACAAAATCAGCCTGAATCCAGGATCGATTCCATTAAGACAATGGCAAAAAAATGGAATGCAGAGCACGGATTTTACCCGGCAAACAGCCCAGAAGGGGAAACTACACAAAATTCGGGTGTTCAATCTTCCTTGTGGCAGCGGGAAGTAGTAGCCAACCTGGAATCATTGATCAAAAAATATTTTGGCCGGGAGAAAATCGCTTTAAAAACAGGAGATAAAGCCGGCAACGTCGGTATTATTTATTTCCATTTATCTCATAAACCACAAGCCGGCAAGTCGGTCTCAATAAATTTTGGCCGGGAAAAAGGAGACAAAAGCATCAAACTTGTGGAAGGGGAACACTTCCATTTTGATGCATCCAACTGGAATAAGCCGGCTATGGCCGTTATTCAATTAGATCCGAAATTAAAGACGGCTTCACAAGCTTCATTCGATGCGAAAGCCGGCAATATTCCGTTGGCATGGACCATCACCTTTTTTATTCTGGCCGGCATGTTTGTTTTCTTCTTCCTGTATCACCGGTACATTCTTCCATATCCCGACAGCGATAAATCGGTAGTAACGAATTCCTCTAAACAAGTCATTAAAGAATTTTTCGAGACGTTTAAACTCTTTTTTCAGAAGGAAAACATTGGTATTATCCTTGCTTTTCTGCTGCTATACCGATTAGGTGAAGCGCAGTTGGTTAAATTAGCATCTCCATTCCTGCTCGATGCACAGGAAGCCGGCGGACTGGCATTAACAACCGGACAGGTTGGATTGGTGTACGGAACAATAGGTATCCTTGCTCTGACCGTCGGCGGACTCCTCGGTGGATTCGTGGCTGCCCGGGATGGATTAAAACGATGGCTCTGGTGGATGGTTATTGCCATGAACCTGCCAAATGCTGTTTATATCTATCTATCCGCGACCATGCCTCACAGCATGCTCATTATCAACGTATGTGTAGCTATCGAACAATTCGGATATGGTTTCGGCTTCACCGCTTTTATGCTGTACATGATCTATGTCTCCGAAGGGGATCATAAAACCGCCCATTTTGCAATTACAACCGGTTTTATGGCCCTTGGCATGATGCTGCCCGGAATGGTCAGCGGATGGATCGAGGATCTGATCGGTTATCAGCACTTCTTCATCTGGGTGATGATCGCCACGATACCAGCATTTATCGTCACGAAATTTATTCCGCTTGATCCCGAATTTGGTAAGAAGAAAGAGCAAGATGAAGTGGAAGCGATTGAGTGATTTTTGGGGCCAAAGATTTTCGCGGATAAACAAAGGAGAACGGAGGACGGAACGACGGAGAACGGATCTTAATATTCTTATTTTTCCTAATAACTTAATAACAAGCACAAACCTGTCATCCCGAGTCGGAGGGATCTGAAAAGGCACATGTGGACATTCATTGGTTAAAAATGGTATAAAGTTTCCAGGCGTTGATAAATTCGTCGATCCCTCAGAACAACAGAATAAGTTGTTGTTTGATGAATATCTGAATCGCAGATTACACAGATTAAAGGATCAACGCAGGTTGTTTAGTAGTTTGTTGTTGTAATTGGTTATTGATTGGTCTTATAATCCTTTAATCCAAATTCTAGCTTTTACTCAATACACTCAATAACCTAAAAACTATTTCACAAATCCGCGATAATCTGCGTTCTATAATTCAAAACGAGATCCGCATAGCCAATCCGAATGATTTTTCCTGGCTAAAATAAGTTGGTTCAATTTTCAAACCATGAATCCGGTCAAACTTACGTGCATCAATTGGTGCCTTAATAATTTGTACAATTACTGAACTTATTATTGTAATTGCTCCACCAACGTATAAAATGGGCGGTATAATAGATTGCGAACCGTTATTACTATAACCAACGCCCACATTATTTGCCATAATAGCCAAGCCTGCGGTACCTGCAACACCCGCTAACACTCTGACTCCTATACCACCCAATGCTTTATGATGATATCCGGCATAATAAACCCCTGTTGCCGGACCTATGAATACGCCATAACCAATCAAGATCACTGAAATATCAATTGTCGCCCTTGAAAGATTATGTACATGGCTGCCTAATATGATCGCCCCAGCTGTTACTGGTATGAGGGTATTTCCAAATGAAATGGCTAATGCGGTGGGAGGGTCTTTATAGTGAAAAACTGATTTTGTAATTGCAGAATCCGGCATTAAATAGATCCTTTTATTTTCGGAAAAAGTCTGCGCATTAACTTTTAAAGCAAAAATAATAAACAAGCA
This sequence comes from Balneolales bacterium, assembly GCA_035267045.1. Taxonomy (GTDB): domain Bacteria; phylum Bacteroidota; class Rhodothermia; order Balneolales; family DATFMH01; genus DATFMH01. The sequence goes on along the minus strand of DATFMH010000147.1, from coordinate 565 downwards.
AAATAGTATCCCCACTTTTTTCATGATAAATCCTCCCTTTTTTTAAAATCCTAACTGGTTAAGATTAGTGAAAGAGGATTATACTAGCAAACTAAAAAGAAGAAATTGTAAAATATTGGAAAGTTAACTTTCATTTTTATTTATAACTCTGTAAGACACTTAAGTAATCATATTCATCACATTACCGAATACTTAATAGGGTCCACCCCACATTGAAGCTTTTTTCTAAGGTATTACATCAGGAGTTAATGATTGCAGATTGAGCCTTTGACGAGGATATATACTTCATGACCGGACACAGAGTGTCCACCTGTTCGTAACGAGAGTGTTATAGTGACTTTCTAAGTTCTGTATTCTTTATTCTCACTTCTGAATTCATCTGTTACTGTTTACTGCTTACTGCTTACTGTTCCCTGCTCACAGACCTACTTGCCCCTTATATAATTTTAAACCATATTTAACCGGTTACATAATTCATTCAAACCTCGGAGGGTTCTTTGGAGACGCGTCAATACATTCGAATACTATTATCATCGATCATCATCTTTATTTTCTCCGTTCAGTT